>JAJRUC010000439.1 GCA_024278015.1 Chloroflexota bacterium | reverse complement strand
GGGGAGTTACGCGAAGCGGTTGCTTCATCAGAGGGGGGGGTGAGTGGTTACAAATAACATGGATTTGCAGGAATACGCCGGTTTTTGCAGGGGCGACTCTTGTGGTCGCCCAAATTCGGGCTGAAACACAGGGCAACCACAAGGGTTGTCCCTACCCCGAACCAACATATATCAGTGAAAAACCATGTTCGTTTGTGACGCAGTTGAGTATAGCTTACCGGCTGCGGCTATTTTTCGGCGATGGTCACGCTCAGGATTTTATCTCCACTGAAGGAGGGATTTTTGTCCGGGTCACGGGGGGTCAGGCTGTCAACCACGTCCATACCGGAAACCACTTCGCCGATGATGGTGAAATCCTCATCAAGATGAGGGGCCGGCCCAAAGGTGATGAAGAACTGGGCGCCGTTGGTGTTGGGGCCGCTGTTGGCCATAGCCACCATGCCGGGTTTGTCGAAGGAGCGGGATTCCGCCACCTCGTCGGTGCAGCGATAACCGGGCCAGCCGACGCCCAGCCCGGTCGGGTCGCCGGCCTGGGCCATAAAGCCGGCCAGTACCCGGTGGAAGGTGACATTGTTGTACCAGCCCTGCCCGGCCAAAAAGGCGAAGCTGTTGACGTTGAGCGGGGCGGTGTCGTTAAACAGGTCGATGACCACGTCCCCTTTTTCGGTTGAAATGGTGGCCTGATAGGTTTTTCCGGGGTCGATGACCTGCTCCGGGCTTTGATACTGATTTTCCACCAGCCGAATGATGTTCAGGAAAAAGCCGATGCCATCGGGGCTGAGGGGCAGTTGCCGGTTGGGAAAGTTGTAGCCGTTCACAAAAACGGTGGGCGTGCCCGGCAAACCGGCCTGCTGGGCAACTTGTTCGGCCTCTTGCACTTTGGCTTGCAGGGCTTCGTCATTCAGCCCGGCGGTAAATTTGTCAACGTCAAGTTTTAATTCTTTGGCGTAATCAATAAAAACCTGCCGCGCATCGTCAACAGACAGGGTGGCCCACTGGTCCTGGCGTTCAAACAGCAGGTTGTGATATTCCCAAAACGCATCCTGCAAGCCGGCCGATTCGGCGGCTACAGCAGCAAGCTGCGCTTTATTGTGAATACCGCTTAAGGGGAAATGGCGATAAACAAAGTACATATCGTCACCGTAAGCATCTTTTAATTGCTCCAGCACGGGAGCAGCGTCGGCGCAGCCCGGTCACTGGAAATCGCCGTATTCAATGACGGTCACTTTAGCCTGCAAATCTCCCTTCCCCCATTCGTCGTTGCCAACCGGGGCGATGGGGGCTTTGGACAGGGTAATCAGGCTGTCGATTGATTCGGCGTAGCAGCCGGGGGCTACGGGTTCGGCGCTGGTGGCCTGCTCTTGCGTTGGCGAAGCCTGGGCCGGGGCCGGAGTGGGCGCGTCCGTCGGCGCGGGAGTGGGCACTTCGGTGGGCGGGGCTTCGGTGGGTTCGGCGGTGGCGGCTGCGCCGCACGCCGTGAAAGCCAGCAACGCGCCCAGTAAAAGGAAAAAGACTGTTCGCTTCACTATTATGACCTCATTTCTGTATTTGCAGAGCGCAATGACCCCATCGTCACTGTGATGACGAACATTATGTTTAAGTTGGCGCTATCGGCTCTATCGATTAGAAAACTATTGTACTCAGGAGCAGGAGAAAGACAAATGAGGGCAGCGGCAACCGCTAATAATGTACAACCACCACTGTGCCGGGGTTATCGGCGGTGGCGTTGGTGTACCACGTGCCTGGGGGCAAAACGGGGGTGGCCCAATTGAACAGGGCTTCCGCATCGGGCAAAGAGAGGTTCACGCAGCCGTGGCTCATCGGCTGCCCAAAGTTGTTGTGCCAGTAGGCTCCGTGCAGGGCGTATCCGCTGTAAAAGTACATGGTGTGGGGCACGTTAGGCAAATCGTAGCCGGGGCCGACCATCCGGGTGGCGACCAGTTTCTGATAAACGTTAAATTGCCCCACCACGGTGGGCGTGTTCGGCAGGCCGGTGCTGGCTAAAAACGACATCACCGGCTGAGCGCCTTCCCAGGCGATGACCGTTTGCGTGCTTAAAATAACCTCTATCCACTTTTCGCCGGGGTAAGCCGGTTGATAGGCCAAAGGCAGCGGCGTGGCCGTGGGCGGCGCAGGCGTAGCGGTGGGGGGCAGCGGCGTAGCGGTGGAGGGGATGGGGGTAGCGGTGGCCGTAGCCGTGGGCGGCAAAGCCGTATTCGTGGGCGAGGGTGATGGCGGCAGGGGGGTGGCGGTGGCGGTGGCCGTGAGTGTGGCCGTCGGCGTCGGCGAGGCCAAATCGGCCAGCGACGGGGTGGCTTCCCAAAACAAAAATCGCCAGGCCAGCAAGCCGATGATGGTGACGCCGGTTATCAGCAACACCAGCAGGGGGTTAATGCGTCGTCTGGCCCGCTGGGCGATGGCTCCTTTTCTGGCCTGGGCCTTCAACTCGTCTGTGCCGAGCTTCTGCCGCAAAACGCGCACATCCCGGGGCCGGATACCGGCGGCTGCCGGGGTAAATTTGGCCGCAGTCCGTGGCAGGCCGGCCAGGCCGATTGCTTCAACTGTCCGCGCCTGTTCTGTCTGGGCCATCTTCTTTTTAACCCAGATAACGCCTTTTTGCGCCCGGTCATTCTCCGGGTCTATTTCCAAAATCCGCTCCAAAAGAAAGAGACGTTTTTCGTGATTGGGGGCAATGAAGGCCAGCCACAGCAAAGCGGGAATATTTTGGGGGTCTTCTCTGACGGCGGCCTGAAAACACAGGCGGGCGTTAAAATCGTCGCCGGCTTTGTGGGCCTCCAGCCCCAGGTTTATCTGCTCTCTTACAAATTCCGTATCAAATACCATAATCCCTGATGGGTGTCGATTGAGCCTGAAATGATCGCATATCCGAAAAATATAGTATCATAATCCTACCGGTTTTGCAATAAGCGCCGTTCACAAAACCATTGACAAATTGGTCAATTGGATATACTCTATTTTCAGCATTAGATATTTATGAGAGGTGCGCCGCAACACAAACAGGAGGCAAGATGAACGCTTGGGCTGATATTCCGATTCAGTATCTGGAAACAGACGGCTATCGGCCGGCGTATCGAACCGCCGGCAGCGGCCTCGCCCGCCGGCATGTCGCTGGTTCCCGCTACCGGCAACGAAAGCATTTTACTGGTGGAAGATGAGCCGGCCCCGCACAAAATTTAGCCCAAAGCATTTTAACGGAAACAGGATACCAGACCCTGAGCGCCAAAAATGGCCCGGAAGCCTTGCAACTGGCGCAGAAAATCGAGACGATTGATTTGTTATACTCAACAGCGTCACAAAATAAAAGGTAAAGCCCGGCTCACAAAAGGGCCTGACATACCTGCCAAACTTCCTCAACCAAAGCCGTGTTCTGCCACGAAAACCGGGGCGTCGGCCCCTGCCCCACGCCCCCTGCCGGCACAGAAACCGGCTGCCAGACCACGCGGGCCTGTTCCGGCGGGGCAAACGGCCCGTACCGGCGGGGGTCTGTAGGGCCAAAAATTGCCACCGTTTTGCACCCGACGGCCACCGCCAGATGCATGGCGCCCGTATCGCCGCCCACAAACAACGCCGCCCGTTGGCACAACGCCCCAAACTGCCCCAGGCTCAACTGCCCGGCCAAAATTGCGGGCCGGGTCTTGGTGGTTTGGGCCGCAATTTGTTCGCACAAGAGCGCATCGCCCGCCGCGCCGCCAAGGGCCACCGCCAGGCCGCGCCCGGCGAAGCGGTCGGCCAGGGCCGCAAAGCGGGCCGGCGGCCAACGTTTGTTGAGCATACGCATACCCGGATTCACGCCGCCGCCGGGATGCAGAATAACCAGCGGGGCCTCAAAGGAGGGCAAAGCGGCCCGGTCTGCCGGCGCAGGGAAAAATTCGGCGCGGAACGATGCAGCGTCAGCCACGCCCAGGGCGACAGCGCAGCTCAAATAAATTTCGGCCTCGTGGCAGGGCTGCAAGGGCACAGGCGCGCGCAGGGTGTGAGCAAAACCGCGCCCCATGCTGTCCAGCCCCACCCGGCAGGGTATGCCGGCCAGCCGGGGAACCAGCCCCACCAACGGCGACCTGTCGAGAGTGACGGCCAACTCGTAGCGATTGCCTTTTAGCTGCCGCGCCAGCCGCCAAACGGCGCGCGGACCGTAGCCGCCCTGCCCCACCGGCCCGGCATCGATGACCTGCCGCACATGCGGGTTGTTTTCCAACACGGCCCGGCTCCAGCTACCCACTACCACATCAATATCGGCTTGCGGAAAACGCCGGGCCAACGCGGCAATTGTCGGCGTGGCTAAAATAACATCGCCCAAACAACACGGCTTTAACACCACAATGCGGCCCGGCCCTGAAACAGGGGGGCGCTGCTTAACCAGCCGGCGCAATCCGTAACCCAAACCTGTAATTAGCCCTCGTTTTATCATAGCGGCTAAATTGTAACGCAACCGGCCCGGGCCGACAAGTTTCTACGACGACGCAGCAAAATGGTAAAAAAATTATTTTCGATGTAAAATAGTGCTATAATAATTTTGCAGGTGAAGCATGGAATTAAAACCCGCCTATATTACAATTGTTGAAGGGCCGCCCCCGGATTTTCAGGAAGTGATTAACCGCTGGGCCGGCAGCGTGATGGAAGGCCTGAGCGCCAATCATATTGCCCTGGTAGAAATGCGCACCTTCGACGGGCCGAAACTGGTCAAACGCTGTCAGGATGCCTGGGATAATTACCAACCGGCCCGCCTCAACTTTCCGCTGGGCAACGGCAATCGGGGCGAACTGGACATCATCGCCACCCGCTGGGAAACCGTGGCCGAAGGGCACAAACTGTATCTGTGGATTCGGCTTGACGGCGATTTTGTGCTGGATGAAGACGATTTACTTGACTTCGATTTTTAGCAGCCGGCCGGTATTTGGCTTGTGTATTCAAGGCGCATAATGCGCCTTTTTTATTGGCTGGGGTGCATTTCAGTTTGGGGGCAGGGATGTAGGGGCACGCGGCGACGCACCCCTACGGAGGATGCCATTTGTATCAAATTTGCGGAAGTAGGAGCGGCTCGCGAGCCGCCCCTACAAACCATACGCAACACGAAAATACCCGTGCGCCCTCAAATTGAAACGCACCCTGTTGGCTAATTTACTTGTAGCCCCTTGACGACTATGGTATAATTTCCAGACACAGTGGACAGGCCAACTTCAGGAGAAGAGCGATGATAGAAGTCACAATTGATAGTATTCGGGTCAGTTTAATGTCGCAACATCGGGTCATTGTGTTGAAAGAAGTTGATATCCAACGCTATTTGGCTATCTGGATTGGCCCGGACACCGCCGAAGCCATTCACATGCACTTGCAAAACGTGGTGGTTGCCCGCCCGATGACCCACGACCTGATGAAAAATATCGTCACGGCGATGGATGGCATTATCTCTCATATTACCATCAACGACCTGCGCAACGACGTTTTTTACGCCCAGATTGTGCTGGATGTCAAAGGCAAAAGCCTCACCATCGATTCACGGCCCAGCGACGCCCTGGCCCTGGCCGTGCGGGCCGGCGCCAAAATCTTCATTGGAGAAAGCGTTATGGAACAGGCCAGTATTGTGCCGGAAGTGGGCCTTGATGTTGAAGCCGACCTGTTTCGCCCCGCCGCCGAAGAGGTTGACGACGCCAAGCCGGACGCCTTCCGCGATTTTGTCGATTCGCTTGACCTGGATGATTTGGGATAACCCCAAGGCCGCCAATGCCGCACCCTGCCCACTGCTGAAAATCATGACCCTGCCCGAAACAATGAGGCCAAAACCATCGTTTGGCCTCATTTATTACGTTAATTTTGGCGTAAAAATTGTAGAGGCACGATGCACCGCGCCCCTACGGAATTGATGTTACACGGCCCGTTCACTTGACGACGCAACCCGTCTCTGTTAAACTCGTAATAGCACTTTTGTTCCAGGGCGCGTTGATGTTTGGAAACAGTACATCGTACACCCTGCGGTATAACCATCGCAAAGCAGGGGCGGCTTGCGAGCCGCCCCTGCCAACAATCATTGTTGGCATTCAAACTATATTTTTCAAGAAAAATTTGTGAGCCGAACCACTCAAAGGCACACAAAACACCCAAATTCTGACAAACGTCAACGCAACCTGACTTAACCCTACCATGAGGCCGCCCAATGGCGAATAATACAAACGGCAACAGCTCAAAAAACGTCACCCCGGAAAAACTGCGCCCCCACAACATCGAAGCGGAAGAGGCCGTGCTGGGCGCATTGCTCATCGACCCGGACGCCATGATTCGCATCGCCACCTTTCTGGAAGCCAGAGACTTCTTCCTGCAACGCCATCGCTGGGTGTACGAGGCCATCCAAACCCTGCACGAGCGCCGCGAGCCGACCGACCTGGTAACCCTGACCGACGAGTTGAGCCGCCGCAACCAGCTTGAAGACATCGGCGGGCCGGCCTACCTGACCGACCTCATCAACGCCACCCCCACCTCAATTCACGTGGAATACTACGCCCGCATCATTGAACGGACCGCCGTGCTGCGCCGCCTGATTGACGGCGCCGGTAAAATTGCCCAACTGGCCTACGAAGACGTGGAAGACGTGGAAGAAATTATAGACCGGGCCGAAGCCATCGTCTTTGGCGTATCTGAACAACGCGCCGGCCGAGACCTGAAACCGATTCGGCAGGCCATTGACCAGTACTATGACCGCGTCGAATACCTGAGCCAGCATCAGGGCGAAATTGTGGGCATTCCCACCGGCCTGAAAGACATGGACAAACTCCTGGGGGGTATGCAACGCTCAGACCTGCTCATTTTGGCCGGACGGCCCGGTATGGGCAAAACGTCGCTGGCCTTAAGCATTGCCCTGCAAGCCGCCCGCAAATGGGATAAACGCATTGCCGTTTTCAGCCTGGAAATGAGCGACGAGCAACTGGTGCAACGCCTCCTTTCTGCCGAAACCGGCATTGACAGCCAACGCCTGCGCCTGGGCCAAATTCAGGAACACGAATGGCCCGTGCTGATTCAGGCCACCAGCCTGCTGGCCGATACGGCCCTGTTCATCGACGACACCCCGGCCATTTCGGTGATGGAACTGCGCACCAAAGCCCGCCGCCTGGAAGCCGAACACGGTCTTGACCTGATTATTGTTGACTACCTGCAACTGATGCGCGGCAATCTGCGCTCCGAAAACCGGCAGCAGGAAATCAGCTTCATCTCCCGCTCGCTGAAAGAACTGGCCCGCGAACTGAAGGTTCCTGTTTTGGCCCTGAGCCAGCTCAGCCGGGCCGTAGAAAGCCGGCACGACAAACACCCCATGCTCAGCGACCTGCGCGAATCCGGTTCGATTGAGCAGGACGCCGACGTGGTTATGTTCGTTTATCGGGATGAAATTTACAATCAGGACACCGAATTTCCCAACATCGCCGAAATCATCGTCGCCAAGCACCGTTCCGGGCCGACCGGCATTATGTCGGTGTATTTCAAGAAACAACTGGCCCAATTTGTGGATTTGGAAGTTAGAAAACAACCGCTGGATTATTAATCGATGGAAAAATTTAAAGGCTTTCCCCCCGGCGACCTGAAATTTACCTCTGTGCCTGATATTTTTTTCGCCAAACTGCTGCCCCAAATTGACAATCTGGTGGAATTGAAGGTTATTTTGCACATTCTGTGGCTGCGCCAGCGAGACCGCAAGCAAATTGTCAGCCTGGCCGAGTTGCAATCTGATGAAACGCTCATTGCCGGCCTGGCCATCATTGCCCCGAACCCGTTCGACGCGCTGCAAGACGGCCTGCAAAAGGGCATCCAACGCCAGGCCCTGCTTCATGCCCAGGCAGAAAGCGACGACGGGCCGCACCAGTTGTATTTTCTCAACAGCGAGGGGGGCCGCATCGCCCTGGAAAAAATCAAAGCGGGCGAAATGGGCGTGGTGGCCGTCACCGGCGCAGACATGGCCTCGCCGGATTATGCCCAACGGCCCAACATCTTCGAGCTATACGAAGCCAATATCGGCCTGCTATCCCCCATTCTGGCCGACGAGTTGAAAGACGCGGAGATGACGTACCCCCCCGGCTGGATAGAGGAAGCCTTCAAGATTGCCGTCGAAAACAATGTCAGAAAATGGAGCTACATTCGGGCTGTTTTGGAAGGAATGGCAACCGAAGGCAAAGAACAATATGGAAAAAATAGACAAGACTCTCAAAAAGATTCAAAACGATGGTACACCGATGAAGAATTCAACACCCTCATCCAGCACTGACCCCGCTTCTGAACCGAAGCAAACGGTGTGCCCCCTCTGCGGCGGGGCCGGGTTTTTGCGGCGCGACCTGCCGGTCAACCATCCTGATTTCGGCAAAATTGTGCCGTGCGACTGTCACACGCAGGAAATCAAAAACCGGCAGATGAAGCGCCTGCGCTCTATCAGCAATTTGGACCAGTTGGAACACTACACCTTCCAGACCTTTAACCCGGAAGGCTACGGCATTACCCCTTCTCGCAGCAAAAGCCTGGCCGTGGCCTATCAGGAAGCGAAGGACTTTGCCCAACACCCTCATGGCTGGCTGGTTTTGCTGGGCGGCTACGGCGTGGGCAAAACCCACCTGGCCGCCGGCATTGCCAACGCTATCATCCGGCAAGAAAAATCGGCCCTGTTTATTGTGGTGCCGGACCTGCTGGACCACCTCAAGGCCACCTTCAGCCCGCACAGCACCGTGGCCTACGACAAACGGTTTGAGGAAATCAGAAACGCCCCCGTCCTGATTTTAGACGACCTGGGTACGCAGGCCAGCACCCCCTGGGCGCAGGAAAAACTCTTTCAACTGTTCAATCATCGCTACAACGCCCGTCTGGCGACGGTTGTCACCTCGAACCACAGTCTGGAAGACATCGACCGGCGCATCCGGTCTCGCATGGTAGACCCGGACCTGTCGCGGGTTATCACCATTGTGGCCCCCGATTTCAGAGGCGGCGGCGAAACCCTCTCCGAGCTTTCGACCCTGTCTCAGCACGAAGAAAAGACCTTCAACAGCTTCGACTCACGCGCCAACGAGCTTGAGCGTCAAAAAGCTGAAAACCTGCGGCAAGCCTTTAATCTGGCTCAAAATTACGCCGGACGGCCCACCGACTGGATTTTGTTCACCGGGCCATACGGCTGCGGCAAAACACAGTGGGCGGCAGCCATAGCCAACGAACAAAGCCTGAACGGCCGGCCCGCCCTGTTTATTGTGGTGCCGGACCTGCTGGACCATTTGCGGGCTGCCTTCAGCCCCACTTCGGTCACGCCGTATGACAAACGCTTTGAAGAAATCAGAAACGCCCCCTTTTTGGTGCTGGACGACCTGGGCACGCAAAGCGCCACCGCCTGGGCGCAAGAAAAACTGTACCAGCTTTTTAACCATCGCTACAACGCCCGCCTGCCCACCGTCATCACTATGGCCGATGTGGGGGAACTTGACCCGCGTCTGAAATCCCGGTTGCTGGATGTGGGCCGCTGCACAGCCTTTGCCATCACCGCGCCCAGCTACCGGGGAGCGCCCTCAATACGGTCCGACAAAAAACGCGCGTCACGCCCCCGGCGTTCCGCTTCAACCAAAAATCGGGGCTGGTAAACTCCTGAATTTACCCTGTTATGCTATAATAACGGCAAACGGAGGCGCAACACATGGACAACACCCAATGGGATGCCCCTACCCGGCGCACAGCCGCCATCATCCTGGGTATTTTTCTGGTTTACATCCTGTACCTGAGCCGCCCGGTTATCCCTTATCTGGTTATTGCGGCCCTGATTGCCTTTTTGCTGGTGCCCTTTGTCAATTTTTTAAACCGGCGCTTGCACATTCCCAAATGGCTGGCCGTTATTGTGGCGTACCTGACGCTTGCCTTGGCCATTTTGCTTTTCCCGCTGATTTTGCTGCCGGCGCTGTTAAACGCCTTCGGCGATATTAATATCGATTTGGTGGCCGTCACCAAAGATTTTTTAGTGTGGATAGAAAAGCTGCTGCAATCGCTCCGCTATATCCGCACTTTGGGCTTTGAATACGATTTGTCGCCCTATCTTGACCCCGCGCTGGACACCCTGCGCCATGTTACGCCCTCTCAATTCATACCATCCATCAATACCATTGTCAGTTCAATTCCGTCAACTATTCAATTTACGTGGGGCCTGGCCTCAAACGTACTGGGGACGCTGGTTTCTTCGCTGCTGGCTTTTATTTTGACCCTGTTGTATTCGGTTTACCTCACCGTCGACGGCAGCAAACTTGTTCACCGTTTTATTGCGTTGGCCCCGCCGGCGCATTATTCCGAAATGCTGAAACTTCACCGGCGCATCAAGGCCATCTGGAGCGCGTATTTTCGGGGGCAATTTCTGCTGGCCCTGATTATCGGCCTGCTCACCTGGCTGGTGGGCATGGCTATCGGCTTGCCGGGAGCTTTGGCCCTGGGCGTAATAGCCGGCGCGCTGGAGATTTTGCCCAATCTCGGCCCCATTCTGGCCGCCGTCCCGGCCTTGCTGGTGGCGTTGGTGCAAGGTTCGCTGACGCTGGATGTTAATAATTTTTATTTTATGCTCATCGTGCTGGGCGCGTATATCCTGATTCAACAACTGGAAAACAACCTGATTGTCCCCAAAATTTTAGGCGACGCCGTCGAACTCCATCCCCTGTTTGTGATGGTGGGCGTGGTGGTGGGCGCCACGGCGGCAGGCTTGCTGGGCGCGCTGGTGGCCGCTCCCACCATTGCTTCGGCGCGAGTGCTGCTGGCCTACGCCCACGCCAAAATCCTGCAACAGGACCCCTTCCCGCCCGTTCCCGCCAACCCCGCCCCGCCCCCCGCCTTTATGGAACGGCTAAACGCGCTCCGGCAAAAGATAGAGTCGCAGTGGCAAAAACTGGCCGTAACTTTCAAAAAACAATAACTATTCCGGCACAAGCCTTTGTAACGGCAAACAGCGTTCTTTTGCTGCCTGCCTCCCTTGCTAAAGAAACCGTTTTGCGTCAATTCCCCCGCAAGAGGAAAAAGCAAAATCCTCCCCCCGTAAAAGGGGAAAAGCAAAATCCTCCCCCCTCCTGAGGGGAAAAAGCAAAATCCT
>JAJRUC010000438.1 GCA_024278015.1 Chloroflexota bacterium | reverse complement strand
TCCCGCAGCAGACATCTCTCTTCGTTGGGACAAGAGCCACAGATGGAAGCCCACCAGCGCAATCCCCACACCGCCCAACGGCGCAAACCACCACAACTGCGCCCCAAACACCAGCCATCCGCCGCCGATAGCCGCTGTGCCCCCGTAAATAACGGCCCACCGCCATAAAAATGGTCGATTGATATTTTTGCTTTTACGGCCTTTCACCAGTAAAGCCAGCGGATAGCGCGCCAAAAAAAATCCCAGCGCGGTAATCACCAGTATGGCGGCGGACGGCCAATGCCGCACCGGAGCAAGAATTAAACCCAGCAAAAGGGGCGTGGCAAACATAACCCAGGAACCATGTTCTTTGGGAAGGGGCGGTTTTTGCATTTTTATCAAACTCCGTATCAAAACAGTCAGGCTGCGGGAGGCTCCAGCGTTAAATGAATGGTTGTGCCCTGTCCGGGGGCGCTATTAATATTGAATTTAGCCCCCAATTTGGTGGCCCGCGCCCGGATATTCGACAGCCCCCGATGCCCCGGCAAAATTTCGACGGGCACATCAAACCCCCGCCCGTCGTCGGCCACTTCTATCTCAATTACGCCATTCACCTCAAGCAAGCTGACTTTTACCTGAGCCGGTTTGGCATGCCGCACCGCATTAGACAGCGCTTCGTGGCAGATATGAAAAATATGGTTTGATTGCCAGTCACTCAGACAAGTGCAGGCTGCATCTTCAATATGCGCCTCAATCGGCAACAGCATATTGGCCTTTATTTCTGCCAGCAGCGTGTTCAGGCGAATTTTCAACCCGTCTCGTTTGACGGCTTGTGGTCGCAAATCGAAGATATAGTTGCGTAAATCCTGCACAACCGTCGCCAAATTTTTTAGGCTGACGTCGATTTGCTCGCGGGTCAATTCATTTTCGGGCAGAATATCGGCTTTGGCCTGCTGCAAAACCAGGCCCACCGCATAAATCGACTGGATGATGCCGTCGTGCAGGTCGTGGGCAAAGCGTTCCCGTTCTTCCAGCACTACCAGGCGCTGGGCCTGTTCATGCAGGGTGGCGTTTTCAATGGCAATGGCGGCGTGCAGGGCCAACCGTTCCGCCAGTTGCTGGTCGTTGGGGGTAAAATCGGCGCCGTCCTGTTTGTCGGCCAGGTAAAGCGCACCCAGCAATGCGTTTTTTGAAAACAGGGGCACGCCCAGCAAATTATGCAAAGTACGATGATAATTCGGAAAGCCGTCGGCCAGCGGATGGCGCGGGATGTGGTTAATAATAATCGATTCGCCTTGCGCCAGCAACGCCCCCAGCGAACCCCGGCCGGTCGGCAGAGCCTCTATATCTTTGTAGACGGTGGGATTGATGCCGCTGGTAACCACCCGCGAAAAGTACATTTCGCCGGTATGCACGCTGAGGGCGGCGTGCTTGACGGCCATCAAGTTTTGGGCCACCCCGGTAATTTTTTGCAATACCTGTTCCAAAGAGAGTTCAGCCGTAATCACCTGCGTGGCTTCGTTCAGGGCGCGTAGTTGAATAATCAGGTGTTCCCGTTCCTTTTCGGCCTGCTGGCGATTGGTGATGTCTCTTAATACAACGGTGAAGATGGCCTCCGGGGTTGTCAGTTTGGAGATAGAGGCCTCTGCCGGAAACACCTGCCCGTTTTTGCGCCGGCCGGCAATTTGCCGGCGCTGGCCCATCAAGCGGGCGTGTTCGGCGGCCTGGGCAAAATCCACTACGTGGTCCCGATGCGTCTTTCCCGAATTCGGCGGCAGCAAAATATCAAGGGGCCGGCCCAACACCTCTTCGGCGGTATAGCCGAAGATTTTTTCTGCCCCTTTATTGAACAGGATAATATTTTGTTCAGCGTCAATGGAAATAATGGCTTCGTGCGTAATATCCAGAATACTGGCAATGCGGGCCTGGTTGGCCTGCAATTCTGCCACCATGTCATCGCACTCTGCGGCCAGGGCATCCAGGGCTATAGCCTGATACTGGTTTAAATGAAGGCCGGTTGACGACGGCTTGGGGGACGATGCTTCTGAAGGTGACACAGGCGGCCTCACTTCCGTTTTCTCGCTTGCTAGATGGGCCGGCTTTACCCGAAACCTCTCTCAATATATATCATAATTATATTAGTATCAAATTAGGATAACGTAAATTTAAGTGCCGAAACCATGTTTTTGCCTGTAATTTTTATCAAGGGTACAATGCAGTTGAAAAACTGAAACGGCCTACTATCGATGACGGAGGTGTGGAGTTGGTACGCATAATGATTGTGGATGACCATGAAGTGGTGCGGTTCGGGTTGAAGAACTTGCTGGTGAGGCACCCCGGTTGGGATGTTGTGGCAGAAGCCGGCTCGGTTACTGCGGCCATTGCCAACGCCACCGCCACCCACCCCGATGTGATTGTGATGGACATTCGGTTGAGCGACGGCAGCGGCATTGAAGCCTGCCGCCGCATCACCAAAAAATACCCCGATACCAAAGTGATTATGCTCACCTCCTTTGCCGAAGATGATTTACTGTTCCAGGCCATTTCTGCCGGGGCGGTGGGCTATGTCCTTAAGCAGGTGGGCAATGATGACCTGATTAACGCCATCGAAACAGTAGCGCGGGGCGATGCCATGCTGGACCCCAGTGTTACAGGGCAGGTGTTGGCTAAATTGCGGGCCACAACCCGCTTTGAGGCCTTTACGGATTTAACCGACCAGGAAATAAAGGTGTTAGGGCTTATTGCCCAGGGAAAAACAAACAAAGAAGTTGCCGCCAGCCTGCATCTGGGCGAAGGCACCATCAGAAACTACGTCAGCAGCATCTTCAGCAAACTGAACCTCTCTAACCGGGCAGAGGCCACGGCCTACGCCGTGCGACACAATCTGGACGACTACCTCGAAACGTTTGATTAAGCCGCTCCCCAAATAGCGGTCAGCTTTAAAAACCGCCGGATTCTTGCGCTTGCCGCCGGCTTGACCGGCAGTCTTTATTTCCCGCCCCCCAAAACGCCCCGAATTTCATAATAGTGGATAATTGTCGTGGCAAGAGATGACATTTGTCACTACTATATTGGGTTGTTCCCGTTTATGATAGATAGGTATACTACGGTCATACAAATTTAGTGGTAAAAAACGCTGCCCGTTTGGGGCAAATACAGTTCGACACCTCGCATAACACCGGCTCAGGGGAAAACGGGTCAGGGCGTTTCGGGGGTACACAATTGCTATGGAATTCAAGGCGCTGCGAGTTCCTTCTTTGGATAAGGACATCGCCCAAAAACTCAATATTGTTCTGAAAGGCCTGCCCGGTGTGCAAAAATTTGAAATCACCGTCGAGACGCAGGAACTGTATATTATGTTTGACGAAAACCAGCTGGGCTTTCAAAGCCTGGCCGAAGAATTAGCCAGAGCCGGCTGTTCGCTGCGGAATATTAACGCCGCTCTGATTATGTAACACCGTTCAATTTATCCCCAGGTTTACAATTAACCAAACAAACTCGTTCAAGGAGGAATTAAATGTCTGCTCAACTCATCGATGGCAAAGCCATCGCCGCCACTATTCGGGGTGAAATCAAAACCGAAGTGGAGCAAATGAAAACGCAATACGGGCGCGTCCCCGGCCTGGCCGCCGTTTTGGTGGGCGAAAGAAAAGACTCCCAAACCTACGTCCGCATGAAGAAGAAAGCCTGCGCCGAAGTCGGCATCACCTCATTCGGCTACAACCTGCCCGCCGACATCAGCCAGGAAGAATTGCTGAAGGTTGTCCGTGATTTGAACGCCAACCCCGATGTCCACGGTATTCTGGTGCAACTTCCGCTGCCGGACCACCTGGATGACGAAGAAATTCTGGGCGCCATCAGCCTGGAAAAAGACGTAGACGGCTTCCATCCCCTGAACATCGGTCGCCTCTCCATGAAACGCCGCGACCCCCTCTTTGTGCCCTGCACCCCCAAAGGCTGCATCGAACTGCTGGACCGCAGCGGCGTGAGCATTGAAGGCAAACGCGCGGTGGTGCTGGGCCGCAGCAATATTGTCGGCCTGCCCGTAGCCATGCTCCTGCTCCACCGCAACGCAACGTTAACCATCTGCCACTCTCGCACCCAAGACCTGCCCGGCGTGGTGCGCGAAGCCGACATTTTGATTGCCGCCGTCGGGCGGGCGGAAATGGTTAAAGGTGATTGGGTTAAACCCGGCGCCGTGGTTATTGACGTGGGCGTCAACGCGGTTGATGACCCCACCGCCAAAAAAGGCTACAAGCTGGTGGGCGATGTGGATTTCAATGAAGTCAAGGAAGTCGCCGCCATGATTACCCCCGTGCCCGGCGGTGTCGGCCCAATGACCATTGCCATGTTAATGCGCAACACGCTGGACGGCGCCAAACACGGGCCGGGTATGAAATAAACGCTCCGGCGTGACAGCCCCACACCCTGACCAATGGATTAGCGTAGGGTTTCCGTACAGTTTACATCAAGTATCCCCTGTCGCTCTGCGTTATACTATAACCATAAAAGTATTTGGCTCCTTTTTCTCCTCCTTTTAGTAAAGTGTCGTGAAACGGCTTCACGGCACTTTTGGTTTTTAAAAAACCTGATAAATACCGCCTTTCAAATCGATGAGGTACAGCTCGCCGGCCTCATCTTCCCCAAACGAACTCACATTCAAACCGCTCTCAAGCACCTGAACCGGCTCCTTCTCTCCACTCCGAAGCGCCCACACCCGCCCGCTGCAATAATCGGCGTACAAATAAACGCCCTGCAAGGCCGGAACCCCCGCCCCCCGATAGACGTATCCCCCGGTTACGGAACACCCCAAACTGTGGTCGTATTCGGCCACGGGCAGGGTCAGGCCATCTTGCCGGCAGGTATCGGCCTGAAAGCAATGGAAGCCCTCCATCACATCCCACCCGAAATTCAGGCCGCCGGGGCTGCCCGCCGCTTCAAAATTAATTTCCTCGTATTTGTTTTGGCCCACATCGGCAATGAACATATCGCCGGTCAGCCTGTCGAAGGAGAAACGCCACGGATTGCGCAGGCCCAGCGCCCACACTTCCGGGCGAAAGGCCGGGTCGTTCACAAACGGGTTGTCGGCGGGAACGGTGTACGGCTCGCCAAAATCCACGCTGATGCGGAGCATTTTGCCCAGCAATGCGGCGGGATTTTGCGCGTTTTCATGCGGGTCGTTCGCCAGGCCGCCGTCGCCGGTACCGATGTAAAGATAGCCGTCCGGTCCAAACAGAAGGCCACCGCCGTTATGATTGGGGTACGGCTGGGCAATGGTCAGCAAAATTTGCCCGGTGGCCGGGTCAATGGCCCTCAAATCGGGGGTGGTTTGGTACCGGGCAATGACCGTATCGCCCTTGTTGTTGGTATAATCCACATACACGCGCCGGTCTTGCGGAAAATTGGGGTGGAAGGCCAAACTCAGCAAGCCTTGCTCCTGCCCCTTCGATTGAACCGGCCCGGTTATGTCAAGAAACGGATTCGGCTGCACCGCGCCATTTTGAATGACGCGCACTTTGCCGGCCCGCTCTACCACAAACAAGCGCCCGCTCCCGTCGCCGGCGTGGGTTAAATACACCGGCTGTTCAAAGCCGTCGGCCACCAGACGCAGGTTAATAGCCGGTACGGACGGCGGCGCGGGCGACGGGGTATGGGTGGCCGGACGCGGCGGCTCCAGAACCATCGGCTCATTGGTTAAGGTGGGGGGCGGGTCTCTGGGGGCCACAGCTTGAGGCTTAACCGGGCCGGCGGCAGGCGGCGGCCCGGGCGGTTTGACGGGGGCAGTGGTGGGCAAAGGCAGAGTGGGCGGCGGGGGCGTTTGGATGGGGACTATGGGGGTAAGGATACCGGCGGGCGTAATCTCAACCGTCAAGGTGGCCGTGGGGGTAGCGGCAGGGGCAGGCGGCGAAGCCGGCGCGCAGGCAGCCACAACCGGCAACACCAGCAGTCCTGCCAGGCAATGTCGATAGTTCATTAACTCACCTTACGCAGTTGAGAATTTGACAAAATTGAAAGTTTGGGAATTCAGTTGTTTAAGTTCATCGTAGGCGGCTCGAATGGCTTTG
>JAJRUC010000437.1 GCA_024278015.1 Chloroflexota bacterium | reverse complement strand
GAGAATTTTACTTTCCCCCCTGTCAAAGGGGGGACTGGAGGGGGAGCAAAGTGCTTGTGCCCGCATAGCTACAGCTACAGGTCAGGAAAAGGCATCACATCATGGCAGAAATTTCGGTCAAAACTTCCAAAATCCTCAGAATTTATCTGGAGCTGTCCCAATTCCCCATTCTGGCAGACCAAATCCGGGAACGCATGCGCGAGGAACTTTACAAACGGCAAATCATCAGCCCGGTTGAGTTTGAGCAGGAGGTTGAAGAGAAAGCGGTTCAATCGCAGCACAGAGAGGGGCTGACAGACCCTTACGGCCAGGAAACCCACGAGGTGTGGCAGCGTCGGGTTGAATCCCTGCGCGCGCATCTGACCGACTTTTATTTTGCCTACAACCTGCCGCACGATCTACTCAGAGAAATCATCCACAGCACCCTAAAACAAAAATCGGTGCATCCTGAGCCATATCTGTCTTTTAACCCGGAACTGGCCCCGTGGGTGATGCTCTTTGAAAAAGCGAACGCCTACGAAAAACTTGAACCGGAAAAACGCAAAAAAGTGGCGCATCACCTGAAAGAAATGCAGGTGGTAATAACCAAAGGGCTAATCAGCGACCAACTCCGTTTTGTGGGCATTTCCAGAAAATATTTTACCATGTCGGACCTCAAGAAAATTTTGGCGCATCGGGTGGGGCGCGGCAAAATTGGCGGCAAAGCAGCGGGCATGTATTTGGCCTACAGGATTCTTGTCACCGCTCACCCGGATGATGTCATCGATTTGAGGCAATATATTTATATGCCCAAATCCTATTATATTGGGGCGGATGTGTTTTACGATTTTTTGTCGAAAAATGGCCTGTCCGCCTACATGAATCAAAAATACAAGCCGGTTGAACAGATAGAAACCGAATACGACAACGTTAAACAGGCCTATCTGCGGGGGAGATTTTCAGACAAGGTGTATCAGCATTTAAAAGATATTCTGGAAGAGGTGGAAGATACGCCCCTCATCGTCCGGTCATCCAGCTTGCTGGAAGACCGCTTTGAAACCGCCTTCGCCGGGAAGTACGACAGTTTTTTTTGCCCCAACCAGGGTACGCTTGACGAGAATTTGCAGGACCTGGTGGACGCCATCAAAAAGGTTTACGCCAGCACCCTTAGCCCCGATGCCTTGTTGTATCGAAGAAACAAGGAACTGCTGGATTACGATGAGCGGATGGCGATTTTGATTCAAAAAGTGGTGGGTACGCGCTATAAACAGTATTATTTTCCGCCTTTGGCCGGCGTGGGCTTTAGCCGGGCGCCCTTTCGCTGGAGCCGGAAAATCAAGCGCAAGGCCGGTTTTTTGCGGCTGGTGTGGGGCCTGGGCACCCGGGCCGTTGACCGCGTAGCCGATGATTATCCGCGCATGGTGGCCCTGAGCCACCCCACCATGCGCCCGGAAACAAGCCGTCCGGAAATCAGGCGGTATTCGCAACACCTGGTTGATATAGTGGATCTGGAGCAGAACATCAGCGCAACCCGGCCGGTAAAACAGGTTATCGGCGACGATTATCCGGGCCTGCAACTGCTGGCTTCGGTAGACAAGGGCGATTATTTGCAGTCGATTGTGGCCCTGGGCTTTGGCCTGGAGCCGGATAACCTGGTGCTAACCTTCGATGGCCTTTTGAAAAACACCAACTTTGTGGCGGTGATGAAAGCCATTTTGCGTAAACTGGAACAAGCCTACGATACGCCCATCGACATGGAATTTGCCGTTGACATTATTCCCGGCTACCCGTACCCCACCTTCAAAATTTACGTTTTGCAGTGCCGCCCCCTTAACGAATACACATTCATGGAAACCGTGACCTATCCCACCAATGTGCCTGAAGCGGATATTGTTTTTACCACCGAAAAATGGACTCCTTCCGGTCGGGTGCCCAATATCTCGCACATTATTTATGTAGACCCGGTCAGGTACAGCGCCCTGTCAGACGCCACCACCAAGCTGGAGATTGGCCGGGCCGTGGGCCGCTTGAATCTGCTGCTGGCCGACGAGGTCTTTGTTTTGCTGGGGCCGGGGCGCTGGGGCAGCTCGAATATTGACCTGGGGGTGAAAGTGACCTACGCCGATATTTTTAATGCGTCCATCCTGGCTGAAATTGCCCTGCCGCAAGGCGATAAAACGCCTGAAGTGTCGTATGGCACCCACTTCTTTCAGGATTTGGTGGAAGCCAACATTTACCCCTTGCCCATTTACGTCAGCCGGCCGGGAGCTGTTTTTAACCACCACTTTTTTGAAGCGGCGCCCAACAGCCTGGCAGACCTTTCGCCGCGAGATGCCGGCCTGCAAGATTATTTGAAGGTGGTTAATGTGCCGGCGGTTACGGCCAGCCGGGTGCTGGAGGTGGTGATGGACGGCGTTCATGAAAAAGCCATCGGTTATTTGACCCAACCGGAACTGCCGGCTGCCCAGGATGAATACGGCGAATTTTAGTGGAAACCGGCGGGTTTGACAAATGCCCGCAAATTGATATACTACTTATCGCTTAACAGCGAGGGGCTGTAGCTCAGTTGGGAGAGCGTCGCGTTCGCAATGCGAAGGTCAGGGGTTCGAGTCCCCTCAGCTCCACCAATCGAACACAGGCAATGAAGGGAAGTAGTAGCCCATCCCCCAGAGAGTCTGACCATCGGCTGAAAGTCAGGTAGCAATGTCAGGGGAGCGTTCAGGGTGAACTCGTCCGTGAGCCGCAACAATGAGGCTGTGTGTAGCCAGTTGTTGCCGAGTCGCAATCGTTACCTTGCGCCCAAGCGGATAGGCGGTTTATACGCGGGGCTGTAGCTCAGTTGGGAGAGCGCTTGAATGGCATTCAAGAGGTCAGGGGTTCGAGTCCCCTCAGCTCCACTCAAATTTCCCCTATCAATCAGGGTGGTACCACGGAGAAACCTTCGTCCCTATGCGGACGGGGGTTTTTGTTTTTATAACAGAACGTAACTTAAGGAGGAATTTGAGGATGGCAATCCCAAAAGCAGAGTATATTTGGTTTAACGGCGAGTTTGTCCCCTGGGACGAAGCGAAGGTACACGTGCTGGCCCATGTGTTGCATTACGGCAGCAGCGTGTTTGAAGGGCTGCGAGCGTATAAAACGCTCCGGGGGACAGCCATTCTGGGTCTGGAGCCGCATGTAAAACGGTTTTTTAACTCTTGTAAAATTGTCAATATGCCGCTTTCCATTTCGCGGGAAGAATTTTCGGCGGCCATTGTGGAAACCGTCAGAAAGAACAAACACGAAACCTGCTACATTCGCCCCCTGGCCTTCAGAGGCTACGATTCACTGGGCGTGAACCCCACCGCCTGCCCGGTCGATGTTATTGTCGCCACGTGGAAATGGGGAGCCTACCTCGGCCCGGAAGCCGTCGAAAACGGCGTGGACGTGGGCGTAAGCAGTTGGCGACGCATGGCCCCCAACACCCTGCCCTCTATGGCAAAAAGCGGCGGCAATTACGTTAATTCCCAACTGGTCATCATGGAAGCGCATCGACACGGCTATGCCGAAGGGATTGTCTTTGATGTGACCGGCTACGTGAGCGAGGGCAGCGGCGAAAATATCTTTGTGGTGCTGGATGGAACCATCTACACCCCGCCGTTGGGTAATTCCATCCTGTTCGGCATTACCCGCAAATACGTCATCACCCTGGCGCAGGAAATGGGCTATCAGGTGATAGAGCAGCAAATCCCCAGAGAACTCCTTTACATTGCCGATGAACTTTTCTTCACCGGCACCGCCGCCGAGGTGACGCCCATCAAAACCGTCGATGACCAGCCCGTGGGCCGGGGCACGCGCGGCCCGATTACCAAAGCCTTGCAGGAAGAATTCTTCGGCATCCTGAGCGGTGAAATTCCGGACCGGCACGGCTGGTTGACGCTGGTAGACCAGGCGTTTTAACAACAATTCAATTCAATCAGGACTTACGCAGTTGCGGTAAATTACGGTGTTCTACCCCCTCCCCGCTTCGCGTCCCCCTCAAGCGGGGGAGGTGCTAACTTCCCCCCGCTTGAGGGGGG
>JAJRUC010000436.1 GCA_024278015.1 Chloroflexota bacterium | reverse complement strand
GGTAAATTACGGTGTTTTACCCCCTCCCCGCTTCGCGTCCCCCGCTGTCGGGGGAGGAGCTAATTCCCCCCGCTTGAGGGCGCGAAGCGGTTTCTTCATCAGGGACTGAGGTGGGTAAAATGTTGCAACTGCGTAAGTCCTATGTTGTCATTAAATTTATCGGCCTTCTGATGGAATTGCGCAGGCAAATCGTTGAATTTGCCTGTATGGCCCCGCAAAAAAACTATCAGGATATTATAACACAATTCGCCTTTTTCCCCAAATGGTCTTGCGGGTCGCAATACGCGCGCGACACTAAATACAGGGAAAAACCGGAGGTAAGCCACTATATATAGTATCCGGGCCCTGCATCGCCCGGCGCAGCAACTCATGGCCCGCAAACCGGTTTTTGCCCCGCCCGTTTTAAAGCCGGTTTATGGTTGTTTGCCCGTTGGCCGTTCTTGCATACAATAAAAGTAGTGGTAACTCAACAAAAGGATTAATGACAATGGCGAAATTTGTAATTGAAGGCGGACGCCCGCTGGCCGGCGACTATTACCCCAGCGGCAACAAAAATGCGGCCTTCCCGATTTTATCCGCCGCGCTGCTCACCGACCAGCCGGTGACCGTTCACAACCTGCCCGATATTGGCGATGTGCGCACCTTCCTGACAATTCTGGAAGATATGGGCACCCAAATAACCCGCCATTCGGCGCACAGCGTTACCCTGCAAACCAAAAACATCACCAAAACCGGCCCCAACCCGGAACTCTTCAGCCAGATTCGGGGGGCGCTGGTGCTGATGGGTTCGATGCTGGGCCGGCAGGGACGGGTGGATTTGTGCGCCCCCGGCGGCGACCGGATTGGCCGCCGTCGAATAGACACCCACTTGCTGGCCCTTGAAGCGCTGGGGGCGACGGTAACGTACAATGGCGCTTTTTCCTTAACCGCCGACCAACTGACCGGCGCCGACCATCTGCTGGATGAAGCCAGCGTGACCGGCACAGAAAACACTATTCTGGCGGCGGTAACGGCCGCCGGAGACACTGTTTTACGCAATGCCGCCTCTGAGCCGCACGTGCAGGAATTATGCCTGCTGCTCAACAAAATGGGCGCCCGCATCGAGGGCGCCGGCTCGAACACGTTGACCATTCATGGAGTGGATAAATTGCGCGGCTGCGAATTTTCCATCGGCCCCGATTATCTGGAAGTGGGCAGCATCATCAGCCTGGCCGCCGTCACCAACAGCCGCATCGTCATCAAACAGGCCGCCCCGGAACATTTGCGGATGACGCTGCTGGTTTTTGACAAACTGGGGGTTAATCCGATTGTGCAGGGGCCGGACATTTTGATGGAACCGGGGCAATCGTTGCAAATTAAAGCCGATATCGGCGGCATGATTCCCAAAATTGAAGACGCGCCCTGGCCCGCCTTCCCCGCCGATATGATGAGCGTGGCCCTGGTAGTGGCAACCCAGGCCAACGGCACCATTCTGTTCCACGAAAAAATGTTTGAAAGCCGCCTTTATTTTGTGGATAAACTGATTGCGATGGGCGCCCGCATCATTCTGTGCGACCCCCACCGGGCGGTGGTGCAAGGCCCGGCCCCCCTCCACGCCGAGCCGCAGGGTATTTCCAGCCCGGATATCCGGGCCGGGATGGCCTTGCTGATTGCCGCCCTGGCCGCCGAAGGCCAATCGACCATCCGCAATATTCGGCAAATTGACCGGGGCTATGAGCATATCGAAGAGAAGTTGCGCCGGTTGGGGGCCAACATTCGGCGGGTGGCATGACCGGCGCCGAAAATACGGTAGCCGGCAGGATGCTATGACCAACATACAAAAAGCGTGAAACGAAATCAGCTTCGTTTCACGCTTTTTGGTGGATACCGATTATTGGTCAACGTCGTCTGCGGCGGCAGGCGCGGGGCCGGGGGCGGATTCGTCTTCTTCCGGCTCCGAATCCGGGTCCGATTTATGCTGCCAGCCCAACGACACCCGCAACTGGGCGTCGCCGCTATCGGCCCGGGCCAGCATGGCTCCGGCATGACCATCTATTTTAATGGCAAAATCTATTTTTACGTGGTCCGGTTTCCGGTCGTCAAGGGTATCCAGCGTTTCCAGCACGCTGTCGGCGGCCAACCGAATGGTATTCAAGGCATGGTTAAACGCATTATCAATGTGGGCTTCCTGCTCTTTGGATTGAGTGGCGCCAAACCCGACTGAACCGCCGATATTTTTAACTTCTATCAAAATTTTCCCGTCTTTACCTGCTTTTGATTCAATGAAATCAACCATTCTTCCTCCTGAAAAATTCCCCTCCCCACCTCTCCCCCTGGCAGGGGGAGGGAGTTGCCGCAGGCGGCGGGAGGGGGTGATTAAGATTTTTTCAGCGCGCGACCTTACGCCGCTTCACCTATCAGTTCGTCGGCCACCTTCATATAGGCCAGAGCGCCCTTGTGTTTTTTGGCGTACTCAATAATGGCCTGATTAGCCACGGTCGCCTCGGCAAAGCGGATGCTTTTATAGACCACTACGTCGAATACCTTGTCGCCGAAGGCGGAACGCAACTCATCCAGCACTTCGCGGGCGTGGACGGTGCCGGTTGAGTACATGGTAGCCAAAATGCCCAGCAACTCCAAATGCGGGTTCAGGCGCGTTTTCACTTTTTCAACAGCCTCCAGCAGCATTTGCAGGCCGCGCATGGCAAAATATTCGCTTTGCAGGGGAACCAGCACCTCGGTGCCGGCGCACAGGGCGTTGGTAGTGAGCAAGCCCAGGCTGGGGGGGCAGTCTATCAGGATGAAGTCGTACCAGCCGTTCAAGGCTTCTATCGCCAGTTTCAGGCGCATTTCCCGTCGAATTTCCGGGATGAGTTCCACCTCTGCCGTCGCAAGGCGATTACTGGCCGGCAACAAATCCAGATAAGTTTGCACAGGATGAATGACCTGACTGACAAGCGTATCCGGTTCAACCAGAATATCGTAGACCGTTTGCGACAGGTTGTTGGGGTCCAGTCCGAAACCGGCTGTTAAAGCGCTTTGCGGGTCCAGGTCTATCAGCAGGGTTTTTTGCTTTTTTTGGGCAAGGGCCACGCCCAGGTTGGTGACGGTTGTTGTTTTGCCCTCCCCTCCCTTTTGATTGGCAATGGCTATTATTCTGGTCACTGGCAACTCCTTTGAAAACAGGTTTCAGGTTTCGGGTTTATTTTCCTTAGGAGTTACGCAGTTGACGTATTTTACCCCCCTCAACCCCCCCTCGTGAGGGGGGAAGTTGGCTCCTCCCCCGATATCGGGGGACGCGAAGCGGGGAGGGCAGATTTCCCAACTGCGTAACTCCTGTTCCTCTGAAAACGGCCTTATTTTGAGTCCCCGTCCAGGGGCGGCATACCTTCTACAATTTTGGTCAGTTTTCGATAATCGGCGGCCCCCCGGCTGCGGGGAGCGTATTCGTAAATGGTTTGGCCCACGCCCGGCGCTTCAGAGAGTTTGGTATCCACCCGAATGGGGTGGGTCACTCGCGGGCCGAAATCTTTCTTCAGGCTTCTCATAATAATATCGCTGACCTTGCGGCGATTATCATAAAAAGAGGGTATCATCAGCCGGATGACGGCCCCCCGGCCCAGCAAACGGCTGATTTCCCGGAGATATTTCATAAATTGCCGGGCGCCGGCTACCGCCAGCATCTCCATCGAAACCGGAATGAAGACTTCGTCCACATAATACATTACATTAATGGTCAGCAGCGACAAAGAAGGCGCGCAAT
>JAJRUC010000435.1 GCA_024278015.1 Chloroflexota bacterium | reverse complement strand
TTGAAATCGGCGCTGCGCCGCACGGATATGGAGCAACTCCACGCCCGCGAATTCATCTCGCTGTTTGAGCAATGCGATTTGGTAAAATTTGCGCGGTTTATCCCGCCCGCCGACGCGGCGCATCAACTTATACCCACCGCCCGCACGCTCATTACCGCCACGGCAGAGGAACCCGAACCGGCGGAAACAGGTGTGGCCGTTGGGCAACCGGAGACTGGAGACTGAATGTTGCAACCCTGCAACCTTGAAACCCGGAACGTGAACCCATGATGACATTCCGTTTCGCTTCGCCCTGGCTGCTGTTGTTGCTCGGCATCGTATTCTTGCCGGCAGCCTGGCCCAAATTGTTCAAAAGACAAGCCCGTCCGGCCACGTTGCGCTATGCAGACACCAGTCTGGTTGTCGGTGCAACCCGGTCATGGCGTATTTTTGCCCGCAAGCTGTTGTCGCCTGTGCGTTGGCTGGCTATGGCCCTGATAGTGGTGGCTGTGGCCCGTCCCCAGGCGGGCCAAACCCAACAAATCATCAAGGGTGAAGGGGTAGACATCGCCCTGGCGTTAGATATTTCCGGCAGCATGGCCTCGCTCGATTTTGAGCCGCAAAACCGGCTGGCAGCGGCCAAACAGGTCATCGCCGAATTTGTGGCTGAACGCCCCTATGACCGCATCGGTTTGGTGGTGTTTGCCCGCAACGCCTTCAACCAAAGCCCGCCCACCGTAGACCACGCGGTTTTGCTTCGCCTGCTGGATGAAGTTAAACTCTCTACCGAACTGGGGCTGAAAGACGGCACCGCCATCGGCCTGGGGCTGGCCAATGCGGCCAACATGCTCAAGGATTCCACCGCCAAAAGCAAAGTGATTATCCTGCTGACCGATGGCGTAAACAACGCCGGACAAATTGACCCACTGACCGCCGCCGAAGTGGCTAAAACGCTCGGCATTAAAATATACACCATCGGCGCGGCCAAACCGGGCCAGGTGCCGGTGCCGCAACCCGGTTTCTTTGGGCCAACCATTGTCTACCGCGAAAGCGAACTGGATGAGGACATCCTCAAACAGATTGCCCAAAAAACCGGCGGCCAATATTTCAGGGCCAAAGACACCGCCGGGCTGGAACAAATTTACGCCGAAATCAACACCCTTGAAAAATCGCAGGTCGAAATTCGGAGCTACAGCCGCTACCGGGAACTGGCCTGGGCGGCCTTGCTGCCGGCCCTGATTTTGCTGCTCGCTGAACTTGCGCTGCGAAAAACGGCTCTCAGAACCATCCCGTGATGACGGTGAATGGTGATTTGGCATTTTTTACACTTTCAAGACTTGCGCAGTTGGAAAAAGCAGGCATCAAATTTCACGAATTATCCAAAATTTTTGTGTAATTTTGTGAAATTCGATGCAGAATATGGCACGGTGCGTAAGTCCTAACTTTGAATTTTGAACCGGAATCTTATGACTTTTGGAGAACCGCGCTTTTTATACGCCTTGCTACTTGTGCCTTTAACGGCCCTCTTCACGCGCCGGGCCACTATCCGCCTGCGGGCGGCGCTGGCCGAACTGGGCCGGCCAGCCCTCATCGCCCGGCTGAGTCAATCGGTAAACCACCGGGGCCGGCGCCGGCAGACTGGCCTGTGGTTTGCGGCCGTAACCCTGCTGATTGTAGCGTTGGCCCGCCCCCAATGGGGCCGCGAAGTGCAAATGGTGGAGCAACAGGGCCTGGAAGTGATGGTCGCGCTGGATGTCTCGCAAAGTATGCTGGCCGAAGACCTCAAACCGAACCGCCTCAGCCGGGCCAAACTGGAAATTGCAGACCTGATGGAACGCCTGGCCGGCGACGAAATGGGCCTGGTGGTATTTTCCGGGGCCGGTTTCATTCAATTCCCCCTTACCTCCGACTTTGCCACGGCCCGCTCGTTTCTGGACAGCGCCAATCCGGGCATCATTTCGCAGCCGGGCACCTCCATCAACGGGGCCATCAAAACCGCGCTGACCGGCTTCAATTGGCAACGGGCCAGCCAAAAAGTTATCATCATTATGACCGACGGCGAAAATCATCAAACAGACCCGCTGCCCGCCGCCCGGCAAGCCGCCAAACAGGGCGCCATCATTTACACCATCGGTTTTGGTTCAACGCAGGGGGCGCCCATTCCACAATACAATGCCCAGGGTGAAGTGGCGGGCTACAAAAAAGACAAGCAGGGCGAAACGGTCCTGTCCAGACTGGATGAAGTAACCTTGCAAGAAATTGCGCTGGCCGCCGATGGTCAATACTGGCGGGCCGGCGCCGCCGGCAAAGAAGTGGCCGCCCTGGCCGCCGACCTGGCGACCATGCAAAAATCTACCCTGCAAAGCCGGTTCGAAACCCGGCACGTTGAACGGTTTCAGGGGTTTTTGCTGGCCGCCCTGGCCCTGCTGGTCATCGGCGAGATTATTCCGGACCGGAGGCCAATCAGATGAACAAGTTGCTGCCCCTCATTTTAACGACTATCCTGCTAACCGGCTGCGGTTCATCGGCGGGCCGCTGGAACAACAAAGGTAATCAAGCTTTTGACCAACAAGACTACGCCCGCGCCCTGAAAGCGTACAAAACCGCCCAGGTAGAAGGCCCGGACCGGGCCGAACCCTATTACAACGCCGCCAACGCCTATTACCGGCAGTCAGATTATCAGCAGGCCCGGCTTCAGGCCCAGGCCGCCCGGCGCCATGCCGATGATGACCTGGCCCAGCAAAATTTTTACAATATGGGCAACGCTTATTTTAACAGCCAACAATTTAAGCAGGCAGCCGAAGCCTATAAACAAGCCCTGCGCCTGAATCCGGCCGACCGGGATGCAAAATATAATCTGGAACTGGCCTTGCAGCAGTTGCAAAACCGGCAAGACCAACAACAGCAGAATCAACAGAATCAACAGCAAGATAATCAATCTGACCGGCAGAATCAACAGAATCAACAAAATGACAGCGGCGGGGAAAATCCGTCCACACCGACCCCCGCCCCTACACCGACAGCCAGTTCCGGCGACAAGCCTCAACCCACGCCGGATTCAGCGGGTGGGCAAGACAGGCAGAACCGGCAAGGGCAATCGGGGCAAGGGCAACCCCAACCCCTCACCGCAGAGCAGGCGCGTCAAATTCTGGAGGCCATCGCCAATGAAACCGAAACGCTGCAAGAGCATCTGCAAAAGATTTTTGTCTCGCCGGGCGGCCCGCCGGAATACGATTGGTAGGTTATCCCTTTGAAGGTTGGGGGTGAAAAAACATGAAGCGCAAACTGCAGGTTTTACTCATCATCATATTACTTTTAAGCCCGACGGTACCGGCCCGCGCTCAAAGCCCCGTCACCGCGCAGGTTAATCGCACCAGCCTGAGTACCGATGACACCCTGGAACTGACCATCGTTGTCACCGGGGCGTCGCTCACCGTCCCCCGGCCCACCCTGCCGGCCTTAACAGGTTTCGATGTGGTTGGCAGCAGCAGTTCGTCGCAAATCAGCATCGTCAACACAAAAATGACGGCCCAGGGCGTGTATCGCTACCAGTTGCGGCCCACCCAAACCGGCAAGCTGGTTATTGAGCCGGTCAGCGTCACCATTGATGGGCAAACGTACCAAACCCAACCCATCACCATTCAGGTCAGCCGGGGCAGCGGCCAACCTGCGCCCGGCCAGGCGACCCCGGCCCCCGCGCCCGGTAATTTGTCGGGACGCGATTTTTTTGTGGAAGCAGAGGTCGATAATCCGACACCTTATCAAGGCCGGCAAATTATTTACACCTTCCGCTTTTATCAAGCGGTTAATTTGCTCGATTCACCCCGCTACGATGCGCCCGACTTTACCGGCTTCTGGAATCAGCAGGAGGCAGACCAGAGTCAGTATCAAACCGAGGCCAACGGGCGGACGTATCGTGTTACCGAATTGCACACCCTGCTGTTCCCCACCGTTGCCGGCGAAGTGACCATTGAACCGGCCATGCTGACCATCCCCAACAGCATTTTTCAGCAAGGGGGCAAGTTGCAAACCGAGCCGGTGGTCGTAACTGTCAGGCCGCTGCCCCCCAACGCTCCCTCCGGTTTTAACGGCGCGGTGGGCAATTTCAGCCTGCAAGCGCGTCTGAAAAACGCGCAAGGCAAGGTCAACGAACCACTGACCCTGCTGGTCACGCTCTCCGGCGAGGGGAATATCACCAACCTGCCCGACCCCGTTTGGCCGGAACCGGACGGCTGGCGCGCGTTTGAGAGTAAAGCCACCACAAACACCGAATTTTCCGGCGGCATATTAAGCGGCAGCCGGGAATACGAGCGGCTGCTGGTGCCGGCCTATGCGGGCGATTTTACCATTCCGGCGGTGAGCTACACCTATTTCAACCCCGCCGATGAAGCCTATCACACCATCACCACCCGGCCGCTGACCGTATCGATTGCCCCGGCGGAAGACGAAACGCCGCCGCCGGTCATTTTGGGCAACAAAGAAACCGTCCGGCGGCTGGGCAGCGATATTCGACACATCAAGCCGGTTCCCCCGGTTTTACAAGCAGGGCGCGCGCCCCTCACCGGCCGGCCGCTGTACCGGCTGGTCTGGGGCATCTTGCCGGCGCTGGCCGCCTTCGGCGCAGTTTGGCGCCGGCGACAAACGTACCGGCAAAAAAATTCGGCGCAGACCAAAAAACTACAGGCCCGCAAATGCGCCCTCAACGCTTTGGCCGCAGCGGAAAAACGGGGCCAATCGGCCTGCGCCACCGCCGAACAGGTGCTGAACACTTATCTGGGCGATAAATTCAATCGCCCGGTCAGCGGCCTGACCCAAACCGGCCTGGCAGATTTTTTGGCCGGGCAAGCCCTGCCCCCTGAACTGATTGCCCGCATCCAGAATATTTTAACCGAAAGCCAGACGGGCCGGTTTTCACCGGCAGCATCGCGCCCGGAACACGGCCGTCATCTGCTGGAAACGCTGAAAGCGCTCATTAACGACCTGGAGAAAGAGAGTTAATCGGCTATGAAAACCCGCGCTATTTTTGTGGCGATTATGCTGGTCTGGCTGATACCCGTTACCGTGTCGGCCCAATCGCCGGCCCCCACCGACGTAATGTTGCAGGCCAACCGCCTTTACGAAGACGGGCAGTTTGCCGAAGCAGCCCAAACTTACGAGCAACTGATTGCCGCCGGATTTTACGATACGGCCCTGTTTTACAATTTGGGCAACGCCTGGTTCAAACAGGGC
>JAJRUC010000434.1 GCA_024278015.1 Chloroflexota bacterium | reverse complement strand
GGATTGGGACGCTGCCGATGTGATTACAGTTACCCCCAATGTCGTCAACGGCCCCTTTAATTTTGACCTTCAACCCGGCGGTACCATTACCGGCACGGTCATGAACGAAGACGGCAGCGCGCCCCTGCCCAACGCCTGGGTGCAGGCCGATTTGGTCGGCCCGCCCTTTGGCCGGGGCGCTCCCACCGATATGAACGGCAATTACGCCATCACCGGCCTGCACAATGGCGATTATGTCGTCCATGCCAATGCGCCCGGCTTTGACCCCGAATTTTATCTGAACCGGGTTGACTGGTCTGAGGCCGACCTGGTACCCGTGGCGGTAGAGGCGCCCGCCGGCAACATCACCTTCACCCTTAAAACGGAAGAAGGAGGCGTTATTTTTGGCCGGACGGTGAAGCCCTCCGGTATGGGCGTGTCCGATGCCTGGATAGAAGCCAAAACCATCGACGGCCTGAACACCCGCAACACCGGCACAGACGAATTCGGCTTCTTCCGGCTGGGTGGCCTGGTGACCGGCACCTGGCAATTAATTGCCCATCCCCCCGATAACCCCGACTTCCGCTTCTTCAGCGAATCGCTGCCCCGCACCCTGCCCGTCTCTTACACCTCGGTGATTACCATGCACGCCCCGATGACGCTGACGCGCATTAACGCCGTGGGGCGCATTGTGTTCCCGGACGGCAACCCGGCCAATGATAGCTGGGCCAGTATTCACACCGAAGATTTCGTCTTCCAAAAAGGGATGCCTGCCGGCGGACACGGCTATTTTGGCACAAATATCCCAATGACCGGCACGTATCGGCTGGATATTGAACCGCCGTGGTACGCTTCCGGTATGATACCGATTATCGGTGCGCCCATCACCATCACTGACATCAGCACCATTACCTTTATGGGGACGTTCACCTTCGCTGAAGCCCCCAAACACATCACCGGGCGGGTCATCCGGGCCGATACCGGCAGCGCCCTGATAGGCGTGCCGGAAGTTGCCGTGAATGCCTGGCGGCGCGGCGGAGAAGGCTGGGCCGATACCCGCACCGATGGCAGCGGCTATTTTGATATGGCCGTGCGCCCCGGCGACTGGGAAGTGATGGTCCATCCCTCGCCCGATTCGCCGCAAGACTGGTTCTACCCCGGCCAGCCCAAACTGGTTTCTTTTACCCCCGATATGTCCCCGGAAACTGAAGTATTGACCTTTACGGTCGCCCCCGCCGATGCGAAAGTCATCGGACGGGTGGTAGAGCCGGACGGCACAACGCCGGTTTTGCCGTGGCGGGCCTGGGTTGATGTGCGCCGGCCCGACGGCGTGGGCAGCGGCGTGCCGGTTGTGGCGGGCGGCAGGTTTACCGTGCCGGTCACTATCGGCAACTATAACGTGTGGGTTGGCCTGGATGAAGACACCTATCCCGGCTTCTCCAGCCCGCGCCTGCCCCCCATTATGATTACCGACGCTCAACAACTGATTGACCTGGGCACCATCCCCCTGGTGCAAAAAACTTCGTATATTGATGGCCGCGTGACCATTAGCGATACCAACGGCCCCGGCGTGGGCGGCGTGTGGGTTTACGCCTGGCAAGAAGAAGGGGGTTGGGACGCCGTCCAGACCAAGCCAGACGGCAGCTTCCTGATGTGGGTCATCTCCGGCACGTGGCACGTGAACGTGGCCCTGCCCCCCGATGCCATGCTGGTTCATATGGGGCCGCCCAGGCAGATTAATCTGGCCGATAACGAAACCAGATTCGTCGGCTTTGTGTTGACCGAAGCCACCGGCACCATCGAAGGCACGCTCGTAAACCCGGCCGGCGACCTGCTGACCGAGGTGGACGGCTGGGCCTACGCCCGCTTCCAGGGCTCGCCGGAGCCGGTGGTAGACGGCCCCGTCGAAAACGGCCGGTTTTCCTTTAACGTGCCGCCCGGTACTTATCAGGTGGGTATCTGGCTGCCGCCCAACAGCGGCTACACCATCCCCGCCGAGGCCGAAATCCCCGTAATGCGCGGCCAGGTTGCCAGAGTGATGGCCCAGGCCAAAACCCCGGCTGCCGTGGCTATGCTCAATAGAGAAGCCACTGAACAACGGGCCACCATCGCCGCCGATACCATCTATACCCACACCTTTGTGCTGTTGCCCAACGATAAAGTTATTCAGGGCGCGTTCTATCTGGATTTGGATAAAACGCAACCGGCCATTGGGCTGGAAGGGGTGGTCTTTGCCTCCGGCGGCTTTGGCGGCGCCTGGCAAGCCGTGCCCATTGACCCCGATACCGGCAGTTACGAAATTCCGGTGGCGGCGGGCGTTTGGAACGTGGGCTACTGGATTGAATCGCCGGGCTTCATCAACAATCCGCCCCCCTTAACCCGCGTCGATACCACCTCCGGCAACTTCAGTGACCTCAACTTCACCGTGGTGGCTTCAGACCTGACCATCAACGGGCGCATCTTGAAACCCGATGGCAGCCCCTTCCCCTACGCCTGGGCCTGGGCGCACCGGGACCGCCGGCCCGGCGTGAGCGCGGCCATTGACACCGGGGCCGAAAGCCAACCGCCCGACGGCGCCTTCAGCATCAGCGCGGTGCGAGGTGGACGGTACATTGTGGGCGCGCACGCCCCGCAGAATTTGGGCTACATCCAGCCCGATGCGGTCATCGTGCCGGCCTCGGAGACCACCGGAACCGGCTCGCTGAACTTGCCGATAGACCTGCAATTTAAAGACAGCAACGGCACTATCACCGGCACGGTTTACTATCACAACGAAACCGGGCAGCGGGTGCTTGGCCCCGGGGCCTGGGTGTGGGCCTGGTCAGAAGACGGCCAGCACACCGGCTCGCCGGTAAACGCCGAAGGCCACTTCCGGCTGAATATCGTCACCGGCACAACCTGGTGGGTCGGCGCGGCCTATCAGGTGGAAGAAGGCTCCATCTTCTACGAAACGCAATGGCCGCCCACCCGCGTGCCGATGACCGGCACCGCCACTACAGCCATCGTTGATCTGGATTTGTACCAGGCGGGTTCCGCTTTGCCGCCGGCCATTGCCGATTCCTTCCAGGCCAATATAGGCTGGACAGGCTTGCTTGATGACGGCACAGTGGTCAACATTCCGCCGGGCGCCATGCCCACCACCAACCCCACCGATACCGTCCGCATTTCCGTCACCCCGCTGGTAGAAAATTTGCCCAACACCCTGTCGTCGCGTCCCTTCGGCTTTGGGTACGCCATTTCCGCCTACGAAGAGGCCACCGGCAAGCAAATATCAGAGAACTTCAACAACAACGTCTTGCTCGTTTTCTATTACACCCAGCAGCAATTGCAGCAAGCGGGCGTTTCTGAAGACGAGTTGTTGCCGGCCTACTTCTCTACCTCAACCAACGCCTGGACAAACGTGGAAAGTTTTGTGGTCTACACCCAAACGCAATACATTTCTGTTTACATCAACCACTTCTCTACCTGGGCGATGACCGCCCCGCCGGATGTGAAGGTTGGCGGGCAAAGCATGGTTTATCTGCCGTTGATTCTAAAATAATACAGGAGGTTGTAACTATACAGCCACAGTTTGGCCTAAAACCAAATATCGTTTGACGGCAATTTCACCCTCCCCCCGCCGTCCCTGATGAAGAAACCGTTTCGCGCCCTCAAGCGGGGGGGATATTTCCTCCCCCTTGCAGGGGGGATACCCGAAGGGCACAGGTGGCCGGGGAGGGGGTGTACCCTGTATAGTTACAGGAGATTAATTTATTCCCCTTCCCCCTCTTTTGAGGGGGGAGGGGTTGATTCCGGGTGGCAAAGCAAACAGGGACACGATACATTGTGTCCCTGCGGTAATGCTCCCTGCCCGTCTGTTGTTGACCGGACGCTAAGTTGATAATTTGAGGGCGCGGGCTTCTTCCAGCTCGCGCTCTTTCATTTCAATGCGGGCTTGCGCCAGGCGGTCGGCGGCCATATAGGTGGGAATTTGTTCATCTCCGGAAAGCTGAATAACCTTCAGGATGGTGTCGTAGATGGCCGCGCTTTTGGCCCAGGCTTCTTCGGTGCTGTACGCCCCCAGTTCGGTGGCGACGCTAATCAACCCCCCGGCGTTGATGACGTAATCCGGCGCGTACAGAATGTCTTTTTCGGCCAGCATATCGCCGTGCCGGCTTTCGGCCAACTGGTTATTGGCCGACCCGGCCACAATTCGGCAGCGCAATCCGGCGATGGTTTCATCGTTGATGATAGCCCCCAGCGCACACGGAGCAAAAATATCGCACTCGACGCTGTAAATATCATCCAGACCAGTCAGTTGCAACCCCAATTCACAGGCTGCTTTTTCCGCTTTTTTGGGGTCGTATTCGGTGGCGATGACGGTGGCCCCTTCTTCTATTAATCGTCGAGCCAGGTCGTAGCCTACTTTGCCCAACCCTTGCACGGCGATGCGGGCATTGGCGAGCGAATCCGAGCCGAATTTGGCCTGGGCGCAGGCTTTGATGCCCCGGTACACCCCAAACGCGGTCAGGGGAGAGGGGTCGCCGCTGCCGTGTTCTGTTTTGGACAGGCCGGTTACGTGCGAAGTTTCCTGATGCACAATGCTCATATCGGCCACGGTAGTGCCCACATCTTCAGCGGTGATATATTTGCCGGCCAGTGATTCAACCAGACGACCGTAGGACCGGAACAGGCTCTCGTTTTTGTCTTTGGCCGGGTCGCCGATGATGACCGCTTTGCCGCCGCCCAGGTTCAGCCCGGCCACAGAGGCTTTGTAGGTCATCCCTTCAGAGAGGCGCAGCGCGTCTTTCAGCGCGGCTTCTTCGTTTTTGTACGGCCACATGCGGGTTCCACCCAGGGCCGGCCCCAAAACGGTGCTGTGAACGGCGACAATGGCCTTTAACCCGCTTCGTTTGCCGGACCAAAATACCACCTGTTCGTGATTGTGTTCCTGCATATAGTCAAAAAGTTCCATTAACGGATCTCCTTTCGGTCTTTTTGTGGTTTTTTGCGATCAGGCCGCTTGCAGATTTTTAACCAAATCCGCGCCCCGTTGCAAGGCGACGATGTTGCTCTGCACAAATTTTTGTTTGGCGGCCGGCAAATGGTTGCGCAGGGCTTGACAGACGGCTTCAAGGGGCAGCAGGCCGGTGGCCGCGATGAGCGCTCCCAAAACAACCATGTTTGCCATCCGTGCGTTGCCCAGTTTGCCGGCAATATCGTTGGCCGGTACGGCCAGATACCGAATGTCGGCGCGTTTCGGGCTGTGGTTGATGAGGGAACTGTTGTAAATCAGCAGGCCGCCCGGTGTGACCGTGTCTTCGTATTTGGTCATGGAGGGGATGTTGAAGACGACGGCCACTTGCGGCCGGCGCGTCAAGGGAGAACCGATTTCTTCGTCGCTGATGACGACGGTTACGTGCGCGGTGCCGCCGCGCATTTCCGGCCCGTAGCTGGGTATCCAGGTGACATTTTTGCCGTTATCCATACCCGCGTAGGCCAGCACCATGCCCCCAAACAGCACGCCCTGTCCCCCAAACCCGGAAAAAACAAGTTCAGTTTGCATCGGTTTCTCCTTTATTTGCCCCGGTTGTTCAGGGTTTTGACTACATCGGCTACTTTATAATCGCCCAGCGGATAGTAGGGAACCATGTTCTCTTTAATCCACGTCAGCGAGTCGGCGGCGGTCATCTTCCAGTTGGTGGGGCAGGATGACAGAAGCTCTACCAGAGCGAAGCCCGCGCCGGCCATTTGCACCTGGAAGGCGGTGCGGATGGCTTTTTTGGCCTGCTTGATGGTCTGAATATTGTGTACGGAACGCCGTACCACGTAGCTGGCGCCGGGCAATCCGGCCAGCAGTTCGGCCATGCGAATGGGCATGCCGGTCATTTCCACATCGCGCCCGTTTGGCGACGAGCCGGTGACTTGCCCCGGCAGGCTGGTGGGGGCCATTTGGCCGCCGGTCATGCCGTAAATGGCGTTGTTGACAAAGAAGACGGTGATATTTTCGCCGCGCGTGGCCGCCCAGATAATTTCGGCCATGCCGATAGAGGCCATATCGCCATCACCCTGATAGGTGAAGACAATGTTATCGGGCTGCACCCGTTTGATGCCGGTCGCCATGGCCGGGGCGCGTCCGTGCGCGGCCTCTGCGCCGTCAACGTCAAAATAATCGTACATAAACACGGCGCAACCCACCGGAGATACCGAGATGGTGCGTTGGCGGATGCCCAGTTCGTCAATCACTTCGCCGATGAGTTTGTGAATGAGGCCGTGGGTGCAGCCGGGGCAGTAGTGGGTGGGGATGTCGCTTAGGGCTGCGGGCCGCTCGTAAACCATTTTTTCTGCCCACATAACTTTTTCGGGGGCTTTTTCCATCATTACATCTACCATTATTTTCTCCCTTTACGCTACGCTGATGACAACGCCCTGGCCGTTGGGGGTCGCTTTTTTGGCCGGGTAGCGTTTATCGAGCAAGATAATCTGGTCCAGAATTTCGTCGGGCAGGGCGACGGCCCCGCCGGTGCGGCCGTAGAATTGCACCGGAGTTTTACCGTTCACAGCCAGTTTCACGTCATCCACCATTTGACCGGCGTTCATTTCTACCACCAGCATGGCTTTGGTGCGGGCGGCCAGTTTCTCAAGTTGACTGGAGGGGAAGGGGAAGAGGGTGACGGGCCGGAACAGGCCAACCCGCAGGCCCTGCCGGCGGGCTTCGGTGACGGCGGTTTTGGCGATGCGCCCGGCGGTGCCGAAGGCCACAATCACGATGTCGGCGTCTGCGGTGTTAATGGCTTCAAAGCGCACTTCATTTTCCTTGATTTGTTGCAATTTGGCTTGCAGCCGTTTATTGAGCGCTTCCAGCTTTTCGGCGCCCAGGTACAGGGAAGAGACCACGTTTTTGGGGCGATTGTCTGCGCCGGTCAAGGCCCAGGCCGGGCGGGTTTGGGCCGGTTGGCGCATGGGGGGCAGTTCGGCGGGTTCCATGATTTGTCCAATCATGCCGTCGCCGGCCACAAAAACCAGGGTGCGATATTTGTCCGCCAGGTCGAAGGCCAGCACGGTGTGGTCGATGGCTTCCTGCACGGTGCCGGGGGCCAGCACAATGGGCCGAAAATCGCCGTGCCCGGCGCTTTTGGTGATTTGGTTGTAGTCCGATTGGGCGGGCTGGATGTTGCCCAGGCCCGGTCCGCCGCGCATAATATCGACGATGACGGCGGGGACTTCGGACCCGGCGATGTAAGACAGCCCTTCTTGCATCAGGCTGATACCGGGGCCGGAGGATGAGGTCATCACCCGCACTCCGGTTGAGGCCGCGCCGTAAACCATGTTGATGGCGGCCACTTCACTTTCGGCCTGTAAAAAGGTGCGGCCCAGTTCCGGCATACGGGCCGACATATGTTCCAGTAGTTCGGTTTGGGGGGTGATGGGGTAGCCGAAATACGCTTGCAAGCCTGCCCGGACAGCGGCTTCAGCGATGGCTACGTTGCCTTTGAGTAGTTCTTTTGCCATTTGCCAGTCTCCTTAAAGGCCGTCAGGCGTATGCCGGCGACGGCTTGATTTTTGTTTCCCGGTAAACGGTGATGACCGCATCGGGGCACATCATTGCGCACAGCGTACAGCCGGTGCAACGCTGGTCGGGGTCAATCAGCACCGCCGGTTTGTACCCTTTGGCGTTAAAGTGGTCTGCCATTTCAATCAGGCCATAGGGGCAAACCATAATGCAAAGTTCACATCCCTTGCACATTGCTTCATCAACTTTTATGCGGCCTTTCGCCATAATTTATCCTCCTTTGGATAAGATTTTTAGAAATCGCGCAGCGTGTTTGTTATGGTCATTGGCAACTGAGGGAGTCGCCTGACAAATAGAAAGGATAAACAACATAATATTTTTGTGCTTAATTAACTAAATTATATAACTTTTATTGTGTTTAGTCAACAAAGGGAGGGGGTTTTGGACAATACTGTCCGCTGGCGTAGGGCAAACGGTGTGAAGGCGTAGAATTGGCATTTGCGCCAAAAATAATTTGAGGGGCAGGGGCGCGAAGCCTTCGCGCCCCTGTTTTTTCTCATTTACCTTGACTTGCCGTCCGCAGCCAGGCCACCAGCAGGCGCATCGAAACGCCGGTTGCCCCCTGGGGAATGTAACTGCGGGCGGTGTACATGGGGCCGGGGATGTAAAATTCGCTGCCGGCAATATCCAGGTGCGCCCACGGCCACTTGCCCGCAAAATAGCTCAAAAAACGGGCGGCGGTGATGGCCGAACCTTCGCGTCCGCCGGTATTTTTGATGTCGGCAGCTTTGGTGACGCTCTTCAGTTGTTTGTCGTAGGCTGAATCCAGGGGCATGCGCCACAGCGGTTCGCCGGTTTGGGTTCCGGCCTCAAGCAGGGCGTTGTTCAGGGCATCGTCATTGCTGAAGATGGCCTGAATACGCGAGCCGAAGGCCAGATGTTTGCCGCCGGTCAGGGTCGCTACATCCACCACCGCCGAGGGCTTGAGCGTATCGGCGTAGCACAGAGCGTCGGCCAGCAGCAGCCGGCCTTCGGCATCGGTGCTGATAATTTCGATGCTGACCCCGTTTTTGGCGACGAACACGTCGTTGGGTTTGTAGGCGTCGGGGCTGATGACGTTTTCTGCGCTGGGCGCCAGGCCGATGACGTGCAGGGGCAGGTTCAGTTTGCCCACGGTGCGCATGGCGCCGATGACCACTGCCGCGCCGGTCATATCGCCCTTCATGCCGGGCATACCGGCGCCGGTTTTAAGGCTGTAGCCGCCGGTGTCGAAGGCCACGCCTTTGCCCACCAGCACAATCGGGCCGTCATTGGCATTAAGGGCGTTGGCCGGTTTGTGTTCCATAATGATGAATTTGGCCGGTTGGCCGGCCCCTTGCGTCACGGCCAGCAGGGCGTTCATATTCTCGCGGCGCATATCGTCTTCTTCCAGCACCCGGCAACTCAGGCCCGTTTCGGCGCACACGGTTTGGGCCGTTTGGGCGATGGCAGTGGGCGTCATAGTGTTGCTGGGGGTGTTGACCAGGGT
>JAJRUC010000433.1 GCA_024278015.1 Chloroflexota bacterium | reverse complement strand
CTGGAAACGCTGTCGAAGGTGGAAGGAGGCATGAAAAGCCACCGGCCCGATTTTCGGTGGGCGTGGCAAGAGGGCCACAAAGCCTACTGTTGGGGCATTGCCTGCGCCTACAAAAATACCGGCCTGGGCGGCGGCGCGCCCGATAAAGCCACCGCCGAAGTGGAAGTGTACGAAACCGGCGGGGCAGAAGTGCGCATCTCATCTGCCGATATGGGCCAGGGCCTGACCGTGGTGCTGGCCCAGTGCGTGGCCGAAGAACTGAGCCTGCCGATGGACAAGGTGAGCGTGTTGCTGTCTGACACCGATTTAACGCACGACGGCGGCCCGACCACCGCCTCGCGGCAAACGTATGTTTCCGGCAACGCCGCCCGGCTGGCCGCCGGAGCCATGCGGCAGGCGTTGGCCTCTGTGGCCGCCGAAGAACTGGATGTGTCGCCGGCCGCGTTTCGGTTTGAAGAGGGGCTGATGCGCTACAACGGCAGCAGCGTGCCGGTGGGCGATGTGGTTCGCTGGATGAAGCGGCAGGGCCTGGAGCCGAAAACCCGCTACGAATATTGGGCCCCCAAAACCAGGCCGCTGGGAACCGGCGGCGATATGCACGTGGCCTTCTCTTACGCCACCCAGGCCGCGCTGGTAGAGGTTGACATGGAAACCGGAGCCGTCAAGACGCTGCATGTATATGTCGGCAATGACGTGGGCCGGGCCATCAACCCCAAATCGCTGCTGGGGCAGGTGGAAGGGGGTATTGTGATGGGCCTGGGCAACGCCCTGACCGAAGCGTATATCATTGAAGAGGGCGTACCCTGGTCAACCCAATTTGCCCGCTATAAAATTCCCGGCATTAGACACGCCCCGAAAATCACGTCCTACATCATCGAAGACGAAGTCTCTACGGGGCCATACGGGGCCAAAGGCGTGGGCGAAATCTCGTCGATAAACACCATGCCCGCCATTTGCAACGCCATTTACAACGCCACCGGCGTGCGCATTTACAAAGTGCCGGTAGACCAGGACGCCCTGGCGCGGGCCGTTAAAGCCAAACAACCGGAACTGCATGTCTCGTGGGATGATGTCAGATAACCTGACTTGAAAATATTGCCGACATTCTTTATAATTAACCGGAAGCGAATTCTGCAAAGGAACAGCCAATGGACATCAAATTGTTGTTGTCGTATGATATTAAAGCGCATCGCGCCGAAGAATACTACCGGTTTATTATGGGCGAATTTTTGCCGCGCGTGCAGACAATGGGCCTGGTGATGGCCGAAGGCTGGCAAACGGTTTACGGCGATTATCCTTCGCGGCTGATGGCCTTTGTGGCCGCAGAGGGGACGCACCTGTTGCCGACTATCCAATCTGAAGAATGGCAAGCTCTGGAAACCCGGCTGGACGAGTTTGTGGAAAATTATGAAAAGATGATTGTGCCCATCAAACCCAATTTTCAGTTCTTTATCCCGCACTATCGACGGGAGATTTAAGGCTTGTCGGGGTAATTTACTGAAACGAATAGCTTGCATATTAAAAAATCCGGAAGGCGGCCACCCTCCGGATTTTTGCGTGGCCGCCGGTATTATTTGTTGAGTAGCGCTTCCTGTTGCAAAAACGCGCCCACCGCCTGGGCGGTCAGGGCGTGGCCCGCTGCCGTCCAGTGCCCGTCGTGCGTAAAATACAGGGGCGGCGCATCGGACTGAGCGGCGGCATCCGTGAAAATGGGCAGCAAATCTAAATACAGGATACCATTCGATTTTAGAATCTGTGATAGTTGCCGGTTCGGCTGGGTCAAATCCCAGTTGAGCGATTGCATGGTTGGGTTGGCCGCCAGCGTCTTTTCCCACTGCTGCGGGTAAACCTGCTCTTTGGCCGGAATAATTACCACCGCAAAGCGACTGCCCGTCGCTTTTACCTGAGTCTGCAAATCAACCAGAATGGCTTCCACCAGTTTCCAACCCTGCTGCCAGTCCGTTGAAAGGGGCGTTTGGTAGGTGTAAAACGGAACCGGCACGGCCGGGTGGGTGGCTCGAATTTGGCCCGCGCCGCCCAGAATACCGCCTGGCCCCAGCGCCTTGAGTGCGGGCGGCATATCCTGCAACCAGGGCGTCAGCAGGCGATACAAATGGCTGTGCAGCCACAGCCAATCGGCGGCGGGCAGCAGCGGGGCGGGCGGCAGCGCCGGCGGTTTGGGGTAGTCTGCGTCGTAGGCCGTGTCCGGGTTAAATGGCTCCGGGTAAACCAGCGCGCCCGATTCATCGAGCCGGTAAAAACTCTTTTGCAAACTGCCGCCGATGCGGGCCGTTTCCAGCGGCTTGTAGGTGTTGACCATATCATTGCGGGTGAAGAAGAACAGCAGGGTCACATCCGGCTGATATTTATAGCCCTCCAGCCGAAAGAAAGTTGCCTCCTGGTCTGTGCCCCAACTGCCCACGCCGGCGTTGATGGTTTGCGCCTTCAGCCCGTCGGCCCGCAGGCCGGCCTGCAATTGCTTGTAAAACGTCGCTTCCAGCGGAACCTGCAACGCCTCCCCAAACGAATCGGCCAGCACCAGAATTTTGAACGTGTCATCCCCAAAATCGTAATCAGCCCGCAGCGCTTCATCGCGCAGGCGCAAGGCGTTAATGCGTACCTCGGTTTGATATTCGTTATAGCTGCTGTAAAATGTGCCGCCGCTGTTGGGCGTGTGCCACCAGCCCAGCAAGGGTTGCGGCTCCCAAATATTGGGGGTGGGGATGGGGGGCGG
>JAJRUC010000432.1 GCA_024278015.1 Chloroflexota bacterium | reverse complement strand
CTTCGACCAGCTTTCTTACGATATGCTGGCCCGGCAGGTATTGGCCTGGCAGGGCTTCACCGTTAAAACCGATTGGTGGCCCGTTACCCCCGCCGGCCAACCGACCGCGCACTGGTCTTATCTTTACACCCTGTATCTGGTGGCGGTGTACGGCCTGGTGGGGTATCATCCGTTGGCGGCCCGGCTGTTGCAGGCTGTTCTCGCCGGCGTATTAATGCCCTGGCTGATGTTTCGGCTGGGGGAGCGATATTTTGACCGGCGGACGGGCCTGTTGGCCGCCGCCCTGATGGCCGTGTACGCCTATTTTGCCTATTACGCCGCCGCCCTTATGACCGAAACATTTTACATCACCGCCATTTTGTGGACCTTCGACCTGCTGGGCCGTTTGGGCAACCGCGAAGCAGGCCCCCCGCCGAAAATCGCGTGGGTTTGGCTGGGGCTTTCGTTGGGCATTGCCGTTCTGTTCCGGCAACTGTTTTTGCTGCTCATCCCGTTCCTGTCCGGCTGGTTGCTGTGGCAGGGTTGGCGGTCATCCAAATTCAGGCAAACGTTTATGGGCCTGGCCGTCGCCGGCATCATCGTCATCGCCATGATTGCGCCCTGGACGGCGCGAAATTACATGGCTTTCAACCGGCTGGTTTTGCTCAATACCAATGCCGGGTTCGCCTTCTTTTGGGGCAATCACCCCATTCACGGCACTAATTTTATTTCGATTTTGCCCCGGGACGGACCATCGTATCAGGATTTGATACCGGAAGAATTGCTGGCCGCCGGATTGAACGAGGCTGAACTGGACCAGGCCTTGCTCAAACGGGGATTCGGCTTCATTCGGGATGACCCCCTGCGCTACGCGCTTCTTTCCGTCAGCCGCCTGAAAGATTACTTTAAATTCTGGCCGTCGGCCCAATCGAGCGCTATCAGCAATGTGTCGCGGGTGTTGTCGTTTGGCATTATGTGGCCGTTTATGCTCTATGGGTTGCTGATGAGCTTCTTCAAAAAAATTCCCCCGAAGTTATGGCTGTTGTATCTGTTTATGCTTGTTTACACCGGCGTTCACCTGCTTAGTTGGGCGCTCATTCGCTATCGATTGCCGGTTGACGCGATTTTGCTGCTGTTTGCCGCCTCGGCGTTCCTCGATATTTTTTCCAGAACAAGAAAACGTCTGCCTTTTCTAACTTTTTTCTAATTCTTTTCTGATTTTTTAAAAGGCCAGTCGTGGTATAATTTGCAGTGGAAGTTCTCTTGAATTAGCAACTGTTTGGGAAAATTATCTATGAGCGAACAAGTGACCGCTCCGGCAATGTGCCCCCTTTTGGGCCTGCCGGCAGACCGGGAATCCCGGTTTACGTATGCGGAAGAGGCGCACCGTTGTTTTGCCGCCGTCCGGCCGACCACCGTTGCGTTAGACCACCAGACCGCGTTTTGCCTGACAGCCAATCATCCGGCGTGCCCCCGCTACGTTGACCACGTCCCCTCCTCGCCGGCCGCTGCTGTTCAAAGCCGGCGCCCGTCGCCGGGGCGGGTGGCGCTGTTTGGCCTGGGGGGGCTGCTGGCGGGCGTGCTGTTGATTTTGGGTCTGTTTTACGCCGGTCGATTGTTTTCCGGGCCGCAAACCGGCCCCGGCGGCCCGGTTCCGGCCCCGGTTGTGCTGCTGCCCTCTGCTATGCCATTGCCCACCAAAACAGCCACGTCCGGCCCCCCGTCGCCGGTGGCGGTGGCCGCCGCCCCGGCCACGCCCACCGCTACGCCCACAGTCGTTTTAACCGGACTGGAGGCCACGGGCGCGTTGATAACCATCACCGCCGCCGCGCAAGACATCGGCTGGGTGGTTAGCGATGAAGAACGGGGCAACCATTTTGGCGATTCGTTTTTGTACGCCGGCATTTTCGGCGACAAAATTTACTACAGCGCCTTTCGATTCAACCTCGACAGCGTGCCGCGCGGCGCGCCAATTTACAGCGCCAAAATCGAACTGACCGGCCTGCGGGATGATTTGCTGGCCGCCGATGCGTCAACCGGCGCGGCATGGACGCTTCGCTTGTTGCAGCCGCAGCCGGAAACTGAATGGACGCGCTACGGCTATCAGGATGTGGTCAATGCAGCCGCTTTGCAGGAGCTTATGCCCGTGCTGGGCGTTTCTGACCTGGCGGCGGGGCAGGTCAACCAATTCGACCTTTCTGAAACGCAGGTGCAATATTTGCTGCAAGCCGTTATCGACGACCCGACAGCGAGCATCGCCTTTCGGCTGGAAGGGCCGGTGGTGGGCGACGACAACCTTTTTGCCTGGGATACCGGCTACGGCCCCAAAAGTAACAGCCAAAAAGTGCGGCTCATTCTTGATGTGGGCCAACCGCCCGCCACGCCGCCGCCCTTCGATTATTTGGTAGTGACCAGCACGCCCACCCCGGAAAATGTGATGACCGCCGCCGCCCTGGCCCTCCGGATGACCGCCGATGCCACGCGCATCGGCACGGCCACCCCCGCCCCGGAGAATATGGTCACGCCTACGCCCATTCCCGATTATCTGGTGGTGGTGTCCACGGCCCTGCCCTTGAATACCGCCACCGCGCAGGCCCAATCGGCCCTGGCTACCGCTATTGCGCTGGCAACGGGCACAGCCACCCCCACCCCAAACGGGGCGGTGACGGCCACGCCCACCTTCACCCCGTCGCCCACGCTGACCAACACCCCCTTGCCGCCGCTGGTGCTGATTACGGCCACTCCCACCCCGGAAACAGTCTTCGCTGCCGCCACCATTTCGGCCCGGCAAACGGCGCTGGCTGTGGCGCACGGCACGGCTACGCCCCTGCCCCCCCACTGGGTGACGCCCATTGTGGTTACGCCCACGCCTACCCCGGCCAACGCTTCCACGGCGCGGGCCATTGTTTTGCAGGCTACGGCGATGGCCTTCACCACCGGCACGCCCACGCCCACCCCGCCCAATGTTGTGACCGCCACGCCCACGCCGGTTTTTAACACCATCCCGATTGTTTTTACGCCCACCCCGCCGCCCGCCTCCGGCCCGCCTCCATTCCTTCCCCCGGCCCTGCTGGGGAAAATCCTGTTCAAATCCGACCGTGAAGCGGGGGATAGCGTCTACGTCTTCAACCCGGAGACCGGCCAACTGGGCCGCCTGACCGACCCCTGGCCCTACGACCTGGCTCATGCCCGCAACGCTTTTTCTGCCGATATGGTTTTTCAGACATATACCAAACAGTTCCTGTGGACCGCCGATGAAGACGGCAACCCGGAAACCCGGCTGGCTATCCATTATTACGATTACAAGTATAATCAGGAAAATATTGTGACCCGCATGGGCGTGGGCATTGTGTACGATTCAGAGTGGTCGCCCGTTGATAACCGGATTGTGTTTGTAGCCACCGAAAGCGGCAACGATGAAATCTGGGTGATTAATTACGACGGCACACAGGTTCGACAATTGACGCGCAACACGTGGGAATGGGATAAAAGCCCCTCATGGTCGCCGGACGGCAAACAAATTGTCTTCTTCTCTAACCGAACCGGCAACGACCAGCTTTGGATTATGGATGCCGATGGCGGCAATCAGCGGCCGTTAATGGGCTGGGATAACCTGACCGCGTATAATGACCGCTATCCGGTGTGGGTAAAATATCTGGACCCGCCGCCCGCCGTCCAACCACAAAACTGACAGGAAAAAGTTATGGATTTAGGTGACTATCTAAAACGAGTGCTGAAATGGTGGTGGCTGTTTGTGCTGAGTACCGGCCTCGCTGCCGGGGTAAGTTACTACGTCAGCAACCGGCAGCCCAGAATTTACCAAACCACGGCCACGCTGCTGGTGGGGCAGATTATTCAAAAAGAGAATCCAACCGGGCAAGATTTTTTGACCATTGAACGCCTGGCGGAGTCGTATGCCCAAATTGCGGTTCGACAGCCGGTGTTGCAGGCCGCCATTGATAATTTGGGCCTGCGCATGGGCTGGCAGGGCCTTAAGCGCCGAACCAACGCCTATCCGGTGGCCCGCACCCAGTTGTTGGGCATTACCGTGCAAGATACTTCGCCGGAGCGGGCCGTAGCCATTGCCGATGAAATTGCCCGCCAGCTTATTTCGCAAAGCCCCACCTCGCCCCAAAACGAAAATCGGGCAGAGCGCAACGACTTTATCCAGAGCCAACTGGATGGTCTGGAAGGCCGTATTCAACGCGCCGAAGACCGTCTGACAGAACTCCGCGTTCAACTTGATGCCGCCTTCAGCGCCCGCGAGATTCAGGACGTTCAGACCGAAATTTCCGGTCTCGAATCGCTCATCAGCAGTTGGCAGGCCAATTATGCCGACCTGTCGGCGTTTTTGGAGGGCGGTAACAGCCCCAACTATCTCTCCATCATCGAACCGGCCCAGTTGCCTTCGCGTCCGGTTAGCCCCAACGTTCAACTGAATGTGGCCCTGGCCGCCGCCGCCGGGTTTGCTCTGGCGTTAGGCGCCGCCTTGCTGGTTGAGTACATTGATGATACCATAAAGACGGTTAAAGACCTGGAACGGGTTTCCGGGCAGGTGGTACTGGGCAGCGTCAGCCGTATTCGGGGCAAGGATTATCAGGATAAACTGGCTCTGGCTCACACTCCGTTTTCGTCCGTCGGCGAGGCGTACCGTCTTGTCAGAACCAACATCCAGTTTATGGGCGTTGATGACCCGGCCCGCTTTTTGATGGTGACCAGCGCCAATCTGGGCGAAGGCAAAAGCACCACCGCCGCCAATTTGGCTATTGTCATGGCCCAGGCTGAATTGAAAACCATCCTGATTGACGGCGACTTGCGCAAGCCGTCCATTCACCGGATATTTATGCTGCCTAATTCCGAAGGCTTGACCGACCTCATTCGTATGCCCGATGCAAGTGTCCGGGAACAGCTAAAAAATACAGAATACGAAAATTTGCAGGTTATCACCAGCGGCCCCCTGCCCCCCAATTCGGCGGAACTGCTTGGCTCAAAGCGCATGACCGCCATTTTGAAAGAACTGGACGAGATAGCCGATGCGGTCATTTTCGATAGCCCGCCCCTGTTGGCCGTAACCGACGCCGTCATTCTCTCCAGACGGGTGGACGGCGTGGTGTTGGTGGCCTCGGCCAGACACACCCGGCGCGATACCCTGAAACAGGCCGTTAATCGATTGCGGCAGGTAGAGGCGAATGTGCTGGGATGTATCCTTAATCAGGCCAATTCCGAAGATGGCGGGTACTATTACGGCTACTATTCATCTGGTGATAAAACAGCGCCCGCCGGACGATTGAAACGATTCTGGCGCGGCTTTAAACGTCAACGGAGGTTCCCCTCCGGCAATCGGAGGACACTATTATGAGTCAATCCATCAGTCATCGATTATTTAAGAATATTGCGGCAGTTTTTATGGCGGTTTTAATGCTGATTTTGTCACTTTCCCTGATTATGGCGTTAGCTAATCCGGCGCCGGTATCAGCCCAAACCAGCGACCCGCCCCATCTGCTGATTACCAAAACGCTGGATATTTCGCAAACCGTCACCGGCGGCAGCGGCGTCATCAACTTTACCATGACCGGCGCGGGCGACCCCTCGATTATCACCCGCGCGGTGGACCTGGCTTTGGTGATGGACACGTCTGACAGCATGAATTTGCCGGTGGACGCCCAGGTTATCAGCCAGGCTTTTACCGCATTAAATGCATGGGAGCCGGTGTACACCTTCACCGCCGTTTATACCATCAACGATACAATGGGGGCCGTTCACACCGCAGACGCGCAACATCAGGTGCGATTCAATTATCTGGATGGGCCGCTTGTTGTGGGCGGCGCAAACAGTGTAATCGTCACCGCCCCCATTTCGGTGGGCACCTGGGTGGTTGAAGTGAACCGCAACAATAGCGCCGTCCCGAATTTTAACCTTGAACTCTCCATTCCCGCCCGCAGATTGCACGCCGCCATTTACGCCGCCAAATTACTGGTAGACGATATTAATAGCGGCAACCAGATTGGCCTGGTGTCCTTTGGCAATAGCGGCATCCTGACCCAGACTCTCACCAGTACCAAATCGACGGTGATTGCGAAACTGGACGGTCTGACCATCGACGGCTGGACCTTTATGGCCGACGGCATTGACGTGGGACATTCTGAATTGATTACCTCCGGGCGGGCCGCCGGCGATTCGCTGCGGGCCATTGTGCTGATGAGCGACGGGCAGGCCACGTGTTACGCGCCGGGTAAGTGCGGCACCACGGGTATCACCAAAACAAAGTCTATCTCCGCCGCCCTGGATGCCGCTCAAACTGCCGCCGCCGACGGCGTTATCGTTTACACCATCGGCTTTGGCAAAGGGGCAGACCTGGACATGCTGCAAAAAATTGCCGACATCAGCCTGGCCCAAACCGGCAAAGGCAAATTTTATGCCGCCCCCAATGCCGAAACGCTGCGCAATGTCTATCGCCAGATTGCCAAAGACCTGAACGACACCGCCGCTTCGTTTGTGCAAATTGTTGATGCGCTGCCCGCCGGCATAACCGTCGATACCGCCAATCTGCCCCCCGGCTGGCAAATTACCGTCAACCCCGATGGCACAACCACTGCCGTTTATTACCTCAACGAAACCATCCAGATTTCTGAGACCGTGGCCTACACCCTGCCGATTGACATTAATTGGGAACCGGGCATATCCGGCACCGTCAACCTGTCCGGTTCCGGCATTACCTACACCAATTACGCCGATGCGCAAACCCATACCCTGTTCATCAACACGCCCGCTAAAAATCCGGTGCTTGACGCAGTGGCCGGGCTGGATGCGGCTCAGGATGCCCCTGTTTGGGCCGCGCCGGGGCACGCCATTACCTACACCTTGTTCTATTCCAACCCCGGCACGCTGCCCATCAGCAACGCCACGCTGTTTAACCGGCTGCCGGCAGAAGTAGCCGCCATCCTCAACGCCGACGGGGGCCAGTCCGGCTCATCGACGGTCAGTTGGAGTTTGGGAACTGTGCCCGGCCAATCGACCAGCATGAGCCGCACTCTGGTTGCGCGTTTGGCAAAAAATATTGCTCAGGGCGCAATTATTACCAATGTGGTGTGGGTTGACGGGCAAGCGCCCAACGGGCAAAGCATCGGGGCGATGACCGCCACCCGCACCACGGCCATCAGTATGCCCCGTTTTGCCCTTGATTTTCAGGTCGATTCAGTTTCGGCGCAATTGGGTGATACGCTGAATTATACCCTGTGGCTCACCAACGATGGCGCCATTGCCGCCGCCGATGTGAGCCTCACCGCCACCCTGGACAGCCGGGTGAATTTTGTTTCCGCCGGCGATTCGCCGCTGGTGCAAGCCGGGACGGTGGTGTGGTTAATACCCGCCCTGCCGGTGAACAGCCCGGTTTCGCGCACAGTGGCCGTAACGCTGGCCAATGTTGCCACTACCGCCGATATTATCGGCGCGGCCCAGGCGGTTTCCCTTGAAGGCGCGTCTGCTGCCGATTCCGTATCAACTACCGTTTTGTACCCAACCCTGTCCGTCGATAAAACGTCGTCAGCAACCTCGGTTAATCCCAATGAAGTTTTTTCGTACACTATTCTGGTGGGCAACAGCGGCCCCGCCAATGCCTTTGGCGTGGTTTTAACCGATGCCCTGTCTGCGGATTTGACCTTTGTTGCGGCCGGCGACGGCGGCGCTATGCAGGATGGGCTGGTTTTGTGGAATGTGGGCGATATTGGCGTGGGGGCGCAGGTGGTTCGCACGCTGTGGGTGACGGCGGCCAATGCAGCCAGCGGCACGCTGATACAAAACACCGCCTACGCTCTTTCGACGGGAGGGGCAACTGCCCAGGGGGGGGCGACGGTCAGCGTTTACAATCCGGCGGTTGTGTTCCCGGCGCTCCGGCTTTCCAAAACTCCGTCTGAAAGCGGCCCCTTTGCCGTGGGCGATTTGTTGCAGTACGAAATCCGGATTACAAACACGGGCTACGCCGATGCCACCGGCCTGGTCATTACCGACCCCCTGGACAGCAAGCTGGCCTTCAATTTTGCCGACAACGCGGGCAGCTACAATGCCCAAACCGGCGTGGTGTCGTGGGCCATTGCAGCCCTGTCGCCGGGCCAGTCAACCACTCGCAGGGTGACGGTGCAGTTTAGGCCGGTCACTACCGGCACAACCATCGTTAATACGGCCTGGGCGCGGGCGGCAGAAGGCGTATTCGCCAATGATACCACCTCGGTGGCGGTGGCGGCTCCCCATTTTCGGGTGCAAAAAACGGCATGGCCTTCGCCCGCCGGGGCAAACGGGCCGCTCACTTACACCATCGTCCTGACCAACGACGGTTCTGCGGCGGCCACCGGCGTGTTGATAACCGACACCCTTGACCCGAAAGTGACTTTTGTTGCGGCCGGCGATGGCGGCGGCACGGTCAGTTTGCCGGACGAAGTGGTTTGGGCGGTGAGCAATTTGCCCGCCGGGGCAGTTATCAGCCGTCAGGTGCGGGTGACGGTCAGCAATGTGCCCAGCGCCACTGTTTTGCACAACAGCGTGTGGGCCACCGCCGGGCAGGGCGCTTCGGCAAGCGATACCCTGCCAACGACGGTCATCAATCCGGCCCTCAGCGCTCCCATTCTGGATGTGCAAAAAACCGCGTCGGTCCCTGCGGTGGCCGGCGGCGGGACGCTCACGTACACCATTACAGTCACCAATGTCGGTTCGGCGTTGGCTGATACCGTCACCCTGACCGATGCGCTGGATTCGCTGTTCACCTTTGATGCCGTCGGCAGCGGCAGTTTCGCTTTGAACGGCTTGACGGTAGTCTGGACGATCGACAATCTGGCTGTGGGCGCGGCGGTACAGCGCACGGTGCGGGTCACTGCCGCCGGGGTGACGACCGATACCGAGGTGGGTAACACGGTCATCGCCGGCGCCAACGACGCCAACGCCGTGGGCGATAGCGTCGGTATCACCGTGACAATTCTGGCGCCGCCGCAGGAACCGCTGCGCATTTATTTGCCGTTGATAATGAAAATGCTCTAACGCAATTTTGAACGAGACAGGGGCAGGGGCAGCGTGCAATATACGCTGCCCCTGTATTGTATTGTCGGTAGTGGCCAGAATTGACTGATGGACGAAAACCCCCTCCCCAACCCTCCCCCTTTAAAGAGGGGAGGGAGCAAAATTCCCTCTCCCCTTGGGGGAGAGGGTTAGGGAGGGGGGGAAAGACAATTTGTCCCATCAGTCAAAAATTACCACCACCGTATTGTCTACGGGTAGTTTGCATAATTGAAATATTGTAGCCGCAAATTAACACAATGGGGTAGCCCCGAAATAAATTTCAGGGCTGATACCCGAAGCCGGTTTCAAGCCGGCTTGAGTTTTGAGTCTGAACCTCAGTTCAAGGCGCGGGTGCGACAAATTTGCCGTACTTCCTGAAATCTGAAAGAGTATTCTCAAGGGTACTCAATGAAATTGCTATTTCTCAAAAGCACCATCGGCTGGGCCGTGAGTTTGTTTGCCCTCAGCGCAATTATCGGCCTGGGCGCAAGCTACAACCCGGCGTTGAGCCTGCCCACCGCCTTAACTGCCGTCTTCAGCGCGGGGCTTTTCTTCGTCGTTGTCCGCCTGAAGGCCGGCGCGCCCCTTGTTGCAAAAATTTTGGCCGTGGCGGGCGGCCTGCTGGCGTTGTATTTTGTGGGCCGGTACGGCTATCTGCCTTATCCAGATGAGACCGGCCTGTTGTCCCGGCTGGGCCGGTTGACCGGCTCGATATTGCCCAATGCGGCCGGTTTTGCGCCGCATCCCAATGCCGTAGCCACTTTTTTGGAAGGCGCATTTTTTCCGGCGATAGCCTTGACCGCCGCCGGGCGCGGCCCGAAACGGTGGGCCTGGGCCGCTGTGTCGGCGGTCATCGTTTATGGCCTGCTGATTACCGGTTCGCGGGGGGCGTGGCTGGGTCTGGCTGCGATGGCCCTGGTGTGGGCGGTGCGGGCTTTTCCCCGGCGGGGGCCGCTGGTGTTGGGCCTGGCTTTTGGGCTGGGGGGCGGGTTGCTGCTGGGCGCGTGGCTGGTTTTTCGGCTGGCCCAGCCCGGCGAGCCGATACCCGTACTCACCTCGGCGCTGGGCGCGGCCCAAAGCCGGTTGACGTTGTATCGCAACAGCCTGTATTTGCTGGGCGACTACCCCTTTACGGGCATTGGGCCGGGCAATACCTTTGCTATGGTCTATTCCCGTTATCAATTATTGATTGATGTGCCGTTTCTGTATTACGCCCACAACCAGTTTTTATCGGTGTGGCTGGGGCAGGGGCTTTTGGGCCTGATGGCCTGGCTGTGGCTGCTGATTGCTTTTGTCAAGGGCGTAATTCGCGTAGAAAAACGTCTCCCGGCTGATGATGACCGGCGGCGTTGGTTTCGGGTGGGCTGGCTGGGGGTGGGGGCGACGATGATGCACGGGCTGCTGGATGCGGCCCAGTTTTCCGGCGCGTTCTGGACGATGCCGGTGGTTTTTGCCCTGGCCGGTTTGGCCGTGGCTCAGGCCGGGGGACGATGGATGTCCCGGATTCCGTCATCTGTGGGGCTGCGGCGGGTTGGGATTGTCGGCGGGGCGGCAGCCATTTTGGTTACCGGCAGCATGGCTTTTGCGCCGCCGGTGGCATCGATGTGGCAAACCAATGCGGGGGCCGTGGTCCAAACCCGCGCCGAGCTTGCGGCAGTGGACGGCCCAGCCCGGACCCACCTGCTGGCCCAGGCCGAAGGCCGTTTTCGGCAAGCTTTAACGCTGAATCCCGCGCAGGCGGCGGCCAATAAACGGTTGGGCATACTGCTGCTGGCGCAAAATCAGTTTGACCCGGCAGTGGGTTATTTGCAAACGGCGTACAACGTCCAGCCGCGTAATCAGGCGGTTATCAAGGCGTTGGGCTATGCTTTTTTGTGGACGGGGCAGGCAGACCATGCTGAAGTGTTGTTCCGGCAGGTGGAGTTTCAAAGCCGGTTGCTGGCTGAATTGCAACATTGGGTTTGGCAGCGGCAGGAACAAGACCGGCCCCAACTGGCCGCCTACGCCGATGAGATGTTCCGGCGGCTGCAAAAATAGACCGGGCTAGTTGATGATGACGCCGCCGTCATCGCCGTTACCGCCGTTACCGCCGCCACCGGCCTCAAACCGGATGCGGGCCGGGGGCGCTTGCCGGCCTGTGTCTTCGTATTGCGGGCTGATGCGAACCAGGGCCACAGTCCACCAGTATGTAGCGGTAATGTTGTTGACCCCGGCGGCGTTGGTAATATCGACAGAAAAACGATACCGGTTGGGGCCTGTTTGCTGAATTTTGCCCGCTTTGTTGTCGGCTACGGAATCATGAGCGCCGGCGGGCGCTTCGCCGGGCCGCCAAACCCGAACCTCGAATCCAAATTGCGGGTCGAGCGCCCCTGTCCATTCCCATTCAAAATCGGTGGGGCCGGATGTGGACGCATCGGGGTCGGTGGGGCTAACCAGAGTCAAGCGCCCGCCCGGCAGGGCGGGGGTGGGGGTTCGGGTAGCAGCGATGGGCCGGGGCGTGGGGCTGTGAGTGGGCGTGGCCGTAGGCCGGGGCGTACCGGTGGGGGTGGGGGTTTTGGTGGGGGTGGCGGTGGGCGGCGCCGGCGTGCTGGTAGGCGTGGGGGTGCTGGTTTCGGTGGGGGTGGGGGTGGGCGTGGGCGTGTCGGTGGGCGTGGGGGCCAGCGCCACCAGCTTGTCGTACTGTTGCGGGTTTTGCCACAGGTTGGTGTACAGCAAATTATTGCTGATTAATGTCCCTTTCACCCGGCCTTCCCAGCTTTCGTCTAAATCAAGCGTGGTCAACATATCTTCGAAGGCAGCGGAGACGTTGCCCAGGGCCGCATACGCCAGCGCCCGGTCGAAGAACAGGCCGGGGTTGCGGTTGTTGATATTAATCGCCACGTTATAGGTATCGATGGCTCGCTGGTATTGGGTTTGGGTGTAGTAGTTTCTGGCTTTGAGCCATTGGGTAATTTCCAAATCCAGCTCAATGGCCCCCGGCGAAGACGCATTTTCCAACTGAATGAGCGGATGCGACATGGTAACGAGTAATTTATTGCCGGCGGCAATCTCCGGCAGGTTGGGGGCATTGTACAAGCCCCTGATGGTGGTGATGAGTTCATCGCCCGCCTGCTGAGGGTTCACCTGCTCAAACAGCGCGAATTGTTGTTCAACAGACAGTTCATCAAAGAAGAGCCGGCGGGCGGTTGGCGCGCCGCCGTTCATCTTGAACAATCCGGACAAGGCCGAAATGCGCTCGTTGGCCGCCGGCGCGGTTTTGAAACGGGTAATCAGGGCGTTCATTTCCGAAGCCCGCTGTCGCTGCTGCTGCACCACAAAGCCTGCTCCAACAGCCAGCAGCAGGGCAAAGACAACAGCCGCTATGGCGGCAATGTGCTTCCAATTGAAAGGCATCTGCTTTTCCGCCCAGGCGGCATCAAAGGCTTGCCGGTAGATGGCGTTGCGGGGCGCAAGCGCGCCGTTCTCCTGCCGGGCCAGGCCGAGCAAGCGCAATTTGTCGGCGATGGGGGCGGGCGTAACCGCCGAGGCATCTTGCTGAATGTGCCGGTAGGCGGCCAGCAACCGCCTTCGCCCGGAAAACAGGGCCAGCATTTCGTTTACCTGCTTCAGGTTGGCGTCCTGATTGACCGTGGGCGACAGAAAAATTCGCTTCACCTGAGCGTCGATGCGCTCATCGTTCCAGTGGTTGTCCCACATGGCGGCAATCGTTTGGGCCAGTTTTTGGGTTAAGTACGGATGGCCGTTTGTCCAGTATAAAATCCGGTCCACAACCGCCGCCTGCTTTGCCGCCGAAGCCTGCGGAAACCCTTGCCTGAACTGCCGGGCCTGTGCGGGCGTAAAATCCGGCAGGACAATGGCTTCCACGGCGGTCAGGGGGCAGGGCGTTTTGGGCCTGACCAGATTAGAGGGCGTGGTGACGCCCAGCAAAACGAAGCTCAGTTTTTGTAAAATACGGTTGTGAGCGCGGTCATCGTATATTTGTTGTAACGTCGAAAGCAGGTTTTCAAAAAAAGTCTGATTGACCGGCGCGTTGATGCCGTCAATAAAAATAACCAGTCGATTTGGCAGGTGGGTGAGGGTTCTGGTTTCCAGAAAATCGATGAACCGGCGATTAAACGGCGCATCGGGTTGGGTATTCCACCAATCGCTCACTTTGCCCCGAATGTTGACGCGCTGGTTAATGCGCTTGAGCAGCAACAGGTACAGGCTTTCGCTGTCGGTGTCGGTGGCGTCGCTGAGGTTGACGATGACCGTGGCGTGAGCTTCGGTTTGCAGGCGGGCGGCCGTATGGATAGCCAGACTCGATTTGCCGATATGATGCGGCCCGAACACGGTGCAAACTTTACCGGCCCGGATGGCCCGGTAGAGTTGCTCGTCGGCTTCCCTTTCGATGTACGAGGGCGCGCCGGCGGGCAGGGGGCTGCCTGTCATAAAAAAGCCGGTCTCTTTTGTTTCGTAGACGGTCGTGGTTGCCATATTAAAATTATACACGCATCAGGGTGTTAGGGCCAAAGGCCAATAGGACTTTTGTACTTTAATATACTTTCGTCTCGTGCAATGACCGTCCTGTGCAGGAGATTTGGGTTGTTTGCGGCCCTGCCGCATAGGTTTTGATGACGGTGGCCGTGCCGCACGGGGTGATGGCTTGCACGGAATACGTGCCCGGCGAGAATTTTCCGCAAAATTCGGTTTGGTTGTTGCCCACGGTACAACTGACCCCCGTCCCCAGCACGGTAAAGGTCACGTCGCCGCCGGTGTTGTCGTTCCACACCGAAAGCGAGGTCATCGGCGGTTTGAGAATTAACGGCAGGAACAGATAATGCGTGCTGGAAACGGGCGTGGTGATGCTGGTTTCAAAGATGAGGATGTTGTTGCCTGTATCCGGGTCCAGCTCGTTGCCGGAGGTACTCAGGTTGTAAGTCAGGCTGCCGGTGGCTGTTGACTTAACCGCTACGGTGATGGTTATTTGTTCGGTGGCCCGGCTGGTCAGGGGGCCGATGGCGCAATTAACCAGATTGCCCACCTCCAGGGTGCAGTTTGAGGCCGATACGAAGGTTGTTTCGGCGGGCAACACGCCGGAAACGCTGACATCGGTGGCGTTAGACGGCCCGTTATTGGTCACTGTAAACCGGTAGGTCAGGGTGCCGGCCGGGTTTGCCGTAGCGGGGGTGCCGTTATCGGCCAAAGCCAGATTGGTTCTGACCTGGATGGCGGTTTGGGTGGTGGCGGTGTTGTCGGCGGTGTTCATATCGGGCAGGGTGTTGGTGACGGCGGCGGTGTTGCTTAACTGCCCCTGCGCCGAAGCGGAGACCGCGCCCACCAAAGCCACTGTGGTGCGTTGATTAACCGTCAGCGTTCCCAACTGACAGCGCACACTGCCCGTACCTTCACAAAATCCCTGGT
>JAJRUC010000431.1 GCA_024278015.1 Chloroflexota bacterium | reverse complement strand
TCTCTTCGATGCCTTCTTGCAGGCCGGGCAGGGAGTTATACAGCAGCAACCGGCCGGTGCGCCGGTAGCCGAAGTCAAGCTCCGGGTGGGCGTTCAGGCTTTCGTACAGGGTCAGGCCGGTGTAGCCCATCTTCAGCAGAACGGGGATGCTTTGCCGCATTTTCTTTGCGGTGCAGGCCCGCTGAAACTGCCATAGCCAGCGCATCAAATCGAGGTTCAGGCGGGGTTTGATGTAAAACGGGCTGCCGGAATCCATCAGCCAGCGCAGCCCCCGGCTGAGTGCCCCCGGCGCGGCAACGGGAATGGCGTGTTCGCCGGCAATGAGGCCCGCGTTGCCGTAGGAACTGCTGTTTTGGTGGCCGCACACCGGATTTTTATCCAGCAGCGTCACCGAAAATCCGGCTTCGTTCAGGTAATAGGCGGCGCACACGCCCACCACGCCGCCGCCGACAATTAACACAGATGATTTTGCATTCATTTTGTTGAGCTTCCTTTTAAAAACAGCTATCAGCCAACAGCCAATACAAATTCATGAAACGGTCAAAACCTGACAGATTTGTATTGTTCCGTCAGGTTTTGCGGGGGGTTTTGCATTATATGATTATTGTTGCAGGCGGGGGTCCAAGACATCGCGCAGCCCGTCGCCCAGCAGGTTAAAGCCCAAAACGGTAATTAAAATAGCCACGCCGGGGAAGATGGAAACCCAGGGGGCGTAACCCAAATGCTGCGTGCCGTCTCTAATCATGGACCCCCAGGCCGGGGTGGGGGGCGAAACGCCCAGGCCAATGAAGCTGAGGTTGGCCTCTACGCGGATGGCGGTGGCCGTCCAGATGCTGCCCAGCACAATCAATTCGCCCAGGATGTTGGGCAGGATATGCACCCGCAAAATTCGCATGCGGTTGGCCCCCACGGCAATGGCCGCGTTCACAAAATCGTTTTCCTTGATGGTCAGGGTGGCGCCGTGGGCCACGCGGGCAAAGGTGGGCGAGAGGACGATGCCAATTGCCAGAATCATCTTCGATAGCCCGGCGCCCAGCACGGCCAGCACCATCAGGCCCATAATCAGGCTGGGGAAGGCCATCAGCACATCGACGGCGCGCATGATGATGTTTTCTGTCTTGCCCCCTATATATCCGGCCAGCGTACCCACAAAGGTTCCCAGCACGCCGCCCAGCAAAACAGAACCGAGGCCCACGGCCAATGAAACCCGCGCGCCGTACAGAATACGCGCCCAGGTATCGCGGCCATAGGAATCAAGGCCCATAATGTGTTCGGCGTCGGGTTCGGCCAGCCGGTTGCGGGCATCTTGCTTCAGGGGGTCGAAGGTGGTGATGAGGGGGGTGGGGTCTTCTCCACGGGGCAGGGCAATAAACCAGTTATCGGCGAAGACAGCCGCCAGGATAACGATGATAACTAAAACAAGGCCCACAATGGCGGGGCGATTGCTCAGGAAGGTGTGCCACATACGCTGCCGTTGGCTGCGTAAACGAACAGGATGCACGACAGGCGACTGGGCCTGGATTTGGCTCATAATCTTTACCTCAATGGCTGATTCGCGGGTCTACAATGCTGTAAAGCAGGTCGGTGGCCAGGTTGACGATAACGATGAAGCCGGTGTAAACCACCATTACCGATTGCAGGGCGGTGTAATCGCGTTGTAAAATGGCCCCCACCAGCATTTTTCCCAGGCCGGGGCGGGCAAAGACGGTTTCGGTCAGGACAGAGTCGGCAATGAGGTTGGCTGTCCAGATGCCGATGATGGAGACAATCGGCACCAGCGCGGCCCGCAAGGCGTGTCGCAGGATGGTGACACGTTCTTCCAGCCCTTTGGAGCGGGCTGTGCGCACGTAATCTTCTTGCAGCACGTTGAGCATGGCAGAGCGGGTCAGGCGGGTGACGGAGGCGGTCATAATCAGACCCAACGTAAGTGAAGGCAAGAAAAGATGGCTCAGGTTGTCTTTCCAGTCCGTCAGGTCGCCGCCGCCTACCGCCGGAAAAAGGTCAAGCTTCAGGGCGAAGAGGAGCATAATCAAAATACCCAAATAGAAGGCAGGCACAGACAACCCGGCCAGCGACAGGACCCGGCCCAGATAATCGGCCGGACTATTGCGCTTGACGGCGGTGTAAATGCCGGTGGGGATGCCGATAACGGCCCCCACCAACACCGCCGAGAGGGTTAATTCCAGGGTGTAGGGCAACACTTCTTTAACCTGTTCGTTGATGGATTTGCCGGTAATCAGTGACTTGCCCAAATCGCCTTGCAGCAGGTCTCCCAGAAACTTGAAGTACTGGACATAAAGCGGGGCGTTCAGGCCCATCCGCTCGCGCATGGCTTCCACGGCTTCTTTTGAGGCGTAGTCGCCCAGGGCGGCGGTGGCCGGGTCGCCGGGGATAACCCGAATTACAAAGAAGACGAGGGTTAAAACGGCTAAAAAGGTTGGGATTGCCAGAACAAGCCTGGTGGCCAGGTATTTGATTCTTAGCATAAGCGTTTGCCTTTGATGTTAGGAAGTTATCTGCCGGAAATGTTGCCATTCCCGGCAGATAGTTAGCCGGCGGCTAATGGGTTACTTTGTGATACGAGTGTTTTCTGTGATTTGCGGGTACAGGGCGAGGACTGATTTCAGTTCGTGCCCAAAGTCAACATTAATGTTCCGGGCTGTGACCTGATTTTGGTATTGCAACGGATAGGAAATCATTTCATCCAGCAACTGGATTTGGGCTTGTTTCCACATTTCAACCTGTTTGTCGGCATCCAGTTCAATGCGGGCGGCTTCAATCAGGTCGTCAATGCCGGTGTAGTGGGAGAAGTTTGTATCGGGTTTGGTCGCGGTCACTACAATTGAATCCGCGTGATAGAAGCGGGTCAGGTAAACATCGGCGTTGGGCCGCCAGGCCACGTAAATGACAATGGGGTTTACATCCTGGCGGATGAGTTTGTGCATACTGGAGTGGTCTACCACTTCGATTTCAATATCGATACCCACTTCGGCCAGTTGGGCTTGCATACTTTGGTAGTTTTTCAGGTACGATTCGCGTTCCGAGGAAATCATCTTCAGGCTGAAGCCATCGGGGTAGCCGGCTTCGGCCAGCAGGGCTTTGGCTTTGTCGCGGTCCAGGGCGTATTCCAGGCCCAGATCATCGACTTCTTTTTTGGTCAGGCCGCCGGCCAGGAATTGGGCGGGCACTTGAGAGTAAACGTTGGCGGCTACCGGCTCGCCGAACAGGGCCAGAAATTCGTCGCGGTCCAGGGCGTAGGCTATCGCCTGCCGCACCAGTTTGTTGTCCAGCGGTTCAACCGAGGTGTTGAAGTGGATGGTGGCGACTTCGCCCACGCCGTATACATCAACGCGGATGCCCTCTTTTTGGTTCATTCGTTCTACCCATACGCCTTCAGCCGCGCCGTTGATGACATCCAGTTCGCCGGAGAGCAAACCTAATTCCCGGCTGTTGAGTTCGGGCATATAGCGATATTCCACGCCGTCAAGCTGGGGGCGGCCCCGGAAGTAATTTTCGTTGGCGGTCAGCATCACTTTGTCCTGGGCGCTGTAGCTTTCGAACATGAAGGGGCCGGTGCCGACGGGATGGGTTTTGAAGCCTTCATCGCCCATTGCTTCAATGGCTTTTTTACAAACGATGAAACCGCCGGCGTAGTCAGACACCTTCGGGAAGAACAACACGGGCGAGATGGGGTTGTCGAGGGTGATTTTGACGGTGTAGGGGTCAACGGCTTCAACGGTCATGCCGTCGTATTCGCCGGCGTAGGCCGAACGGTCCGGGTTGGCTGATTTTTGCAGCGAGTAGACAACGTCTTCCGAGGTGAGTTCGTAGGCGGGCACTTCGTCTGAGGGGTGGCACAGCACGCCCCGGCGCAGGTGGAAGGTCCAAACCTGTTTGCCGTCAACAATTTCCTGTTCGGGCATCGCTTCGGCCAGGTCCGGTTCAATTTCAGAGCCATCGCCCGGTTTGTAGCGCAGCAGGCCGTTAAAAATCATATCGGCCAGGTTGCGGTCGTTGGTGGCGGCGGCAAAGTGGGGATCCATGGTGCCCAGGTCGGCGGCTTTATCGGCGTAGCGCAAAACGACCTTTTCTTTGGGTTCCGGGGTGGCTGTGACCACAACTTCTTTTTCCACTTCCTTGACGACTTCAACCGTTTCTACCACGGTTACGGTTTTGCCTTCCACTTCCTTGACGACTTCAACCGTCTCTATCACGGTTACGGTTTCTACCACGGTTACGGTTTGTGGCGTGGCCGAGCCGCATTGGGCTGCAATCAGAGCCAGTACTGCCAGTAAGACAATAACAATCAGGGTTGTTTTTTTAGATAACATCTTAAGGGTATTCTCCTCCCAGTTTACATCAGTTAAATAACAGACAGTTTAATGATTGGGGCTGTAGGCGGGGGCATCACCTCCCTTCATTTTAAAATGAGGGTGGTGGTCAAATACAAATGATGAAAGATGTCATTGCGGGCGGAGCAATCTCCGTTACCTGAACAGGGGAATTACTTCAGCGTTGCGGGCTTCGCTGCGCTCATTCCGTTTGCAATGACGCATCATTTACTTGTACACCACTACCCTCTGTTGGATATATTTAAAACCGTTGGCGGTTGAATGTGTAAATAATTAGATACAATAATTATTTTGGCGAGATTCAATTCTAACACAGGAGGGGGTATCGGTCAAAAAGAAACGGGGAGGCGTCATTAATTTTGGCCGGGACGGTTGACAATACAGGCTTTAATAGCGATGAACCTGGTCCAGGTTCAACACAAATACGGTAGCGCCGGAAATGTGTTGTTCAAGCGGGGGGGGCAAAAAAATTTCGCCCGGTTGCAAATTGGGGGGGAGCGGATTGCTGTACCGGGTTCGACCGGGGCAGATTTCTTTAATGAGAGACAGCACGCTTTCTACCTGAACGTCGTTGGCGCTGGTCAGTATCACCGCTTTTGCATCCGGCAGAACGCCGTCTGTGGTGGCAATGGTGGTAACCTGATAGCCTTTTTGAGACAGCGTCTCCAGCAATACCTGCACATCTTCTTTGTTGATAATGCCGATAATCAGTTTCATGGTTCCTGTTTTTGACGGACCGAGTGGCTCTGCGCCAGCATTTTTTCAACGTGGCGGCGCACAATTTCTTGCGTGGTTTGAATGGGCTGCCGGGCGTCGATGACCAGCCAGCGGGCCGGTTCGGCCCGGGCCATGGCCAGATACCCCCGGCGCACCCGTCGATAAAACTCAACGGTTTGGCGGTCCATCCGGTTCAATTCGCCCTCTCCGGTTTGATTGGCCTGCTGTTTTCTGGATAGCCCGACTTCTACCGGCAGGTCAAAATAAATGGTCAGGTCCGGCTTTAGCCCCTGGGTGGCAAACCGGGTGATGGCTTGCAGCGTTGCCAGGTTCAGTTGGCGGCCATACCCCTGATAGGCGAAGGTGCTGTCGGCGTAGCGGTCGCAGACCACCACCGCGCCTTGTTGCAGCCGGGGCTTGATAACTTCGGCCACAAGCTGGGCGCGGCTGGCGGAATAGAGCAGAATTTCGGTGATGGCGTGCATGGCGGTGTTGTTGACGTCGTGCAGCGCCGCCCGAATCTGGTCGCCGATGTCTGTGCCGCCCGGCTCGCGGGTAAAACAGGCGTTGTAGCCTTTTTCCTGAAAATAGTCGGCCAAAAGCTGAAGTTGGGTGCTTTTTCCGGCCCCTTCCGGCCCTTCAAATGTGATGAATTTCGACATAGTGTGGCGGCATCGGATGGACGGCGGTGAATATTCCCGGCCTGTGCCTTCTCCTTTGAAAACAGGGTTCTGGTTTCGAGCTACGTGCGATAGATTTTTACCCGACGCTGCGGGTCTTTGCCCATACTTTGAGAAACCAAATTCGATTGCCGGGCCATTTCATGCTGTTTGCGCCGAACAGATGCGTTTTGCGGTTTCAGTTCTGCGCTCTTTGAGCCGTGCAGCACTTTGCGAATGGCTTCGTGCGTTTCTCGCATGGCAACGGCCAGCGGGTCAACTTCGTGCGGGCCAAGCGAAAAAATGTCGGCCAGGCAGGTTTCCATTTGGACGCTGGTATTTGTTCGCAAAATATACAGTGGAATATCATATTCATCAACGCCGGCAATGGGTTGCGGGTGTTTGCGATAATGGCTTTTGGTGGTAATGCACACCTCGGCTTCTTTAAGCGAGTCAACCACGGTCAGGGGTACTTGCAGGCTGAAGGCGGCCTGGCGCAAGCGAGATTGATTAACGCCGTAGATAAACACTTTTTTGGGCGCCAGTTGGAAGCCGGTATTTTCCGGGGGCGATGCCGTCAGATTGGCCTCCAAATCTTCCAGAGTTTGCAGGGGCGCTTCATCCGGCCGAAAAACTCTGGGCCGGCGGGGCTGCCCGGCTTCGCCGGCCGGTTGGCCGCCTGATTTGCGGCCCGGCGTTGGCGGCGGGGGGGCGTAGCTGATTTGGATGTCGCCGTTTTCGTCGCGGAAGCGGATTTCCGGCTGAATCAGCCGGCCCCGCAGCAGGCCGTCAACGGCGCGGGCCACATCCCGGTGGACGGCCAGCGTGTTTCGGTCCTGAATTTCTATCAAAATATCAAATGTGGGCGGCGAGCGCCGTTCCAGCACGGTCTTTTGGGTATTTCGGCGCCGAGCCTCTTCATCAGAAAGGGTCACGCTGTCAATACCGCCCACCAGGTCGGCCAGAGTGGGGTTGACCAGCAGGTTGTTGAGGGTGTTGCCGTGGGCCGTGCCGATGAGTTGCACGCCCCGTTCGGCGATGGTGCGGGCCGCTTCTGTTTCTTCCAGACGGCCGATTTCGTCGATGATGATGACCTCCGGGGTGTGATTTTCTACGGCTTCAATCATCACATGGTGTTGCAGCTCCGGGCGGGGAACCTGCATGCGCCGGGCCTTGCCGATGGCCGGATGGGGGATGTCGCCGTCGCCGGCAATTTCGTTGGAGGTATCTACCACAATTACCCGTTTGCTTTCGGCCAGAATACGGGCGGCTTCTCGCAGCAGGGTGGTTTTGCCCACGCCGGGGCGGCCCAGCAGCAAAATGCTCTGGCCCGTTTCCAGTAAATCCCGGATAATATCAATGGTGCCGTAAATGGCCCGGCCCACCCGGCATGTCAGGCCGATGATTTTCCCTTGCCGGTTGCGAATACCGGAGATGCGGTGCAGGGTGCGTTCAATGCCGGCCCGGTTATCGCCCATAAATTTGCCGATTTGGGCGATGATGGTTTCAATGTCTGCCTGCTGAATTTCGGTTTCGGCGATAACCACTTCAGTATGCGTAAAATAGGCTTTGGGCCGGCGGCCCAAATCCAGCACCACTTCAATCAAATCGCCCTGAGCCTGAATTTTTTTTGTATCGGCAAGGGTTTGGATGAGGGCGTTTTTTATGGCTTGCGGAAAGACGGCCAGTAAAGCCTCTAAATCGTTGGTGGCGTTTGTTTCCATATTACTGTCTGTCTGATTGTTTTTTGCCATTATTAACCAGTTGGTGGCTGGGAACCATAGATGATGTGGCCGGATTCACTTCAATGGCGCGTTCAAAGACGGGCAGCAGGCGCGTTAAAAAATCTCTGGCCCGCACGGTGATGTGTTTAACCATAACCTGCTGCGAGCCGCAGGGCCTGAAGCCGCACGTAACCGCATGGGCGGCCAGTTCGCTTTGATAGGTGCGTAAACTGCAATAGACCGCCTCTGCGCCGGTGTTTTTCAGCAACCGTAATCCGGCAAAGAGCAGGCTGGGCGTTTCGGCGTTGGCTGCCGGGTGAACCATAATGCGCAGCCAGTGGCCGGTCTGGCTGGAATGGACGTTCAGCACGGCCAGAATTTCGCCCTGATTTTCCCATACGTAGCCGCGTCGATGGCCGGGGAAGCCCGATTTTTGCACTTGCCATTGCCCCTGGGCCAGCCCTTCGGCAACCTGCACGGCCTGGGGGGTGACGGCGGCGTACAGGCGTTGCAGGCTCCAACTGTCTGCCGGGCGCTGGCGGCGCAGTTCCAGCGCCTGGCGAGCCTGTTTGCAACGCAGGTCGGGGTCCAGCAAATAGACATCTTCCTGGGCATAGGCCAAAAAGCCGACATTTTTGAAAATCTGGACGGTGTCGGCGGCGCTGTCCAGGCGAACATAGATGCGCTGGTGGCCCATTTCTCCGGCCCGCACGCACAGGTGGGCCAGCAGCCGTTGCCACAGGGCGTGCCGTCCGTTCCCTTTTTGCAGGCCGGGGGCCACAAAAATAATGTCTTGTTCCGGCCTGCCGGGCCGCAGACGGGTTTGTACAAAGGCCAGGCCCGCGCCGTGGTCTTCGGTGGGGCGCAAAATGGAAGTCACCACATTCGACATAGCCGGCATTAACCCGGCGGCAATGGCCGCTCGCACCGGCGCGCGCGGATAAAGCAGACGTTCTTCCAAATCAAGGGTGACGCCTTGCTTCTGTAATTTTGCTACCAGCAAAATGTCCCGTAAACTTAGCGGTTTAACCAAAACATATCCTCAAGCGGTGTATTCCGTCCAAAAATACAACAATGCCGATATTTTACACGGCTTGCAAACAATTAACAATATCGACGGTGTGTTTGCGGGCAGGGTTGTGACCATGTGTCCCGCAGGGGGTAAAGTCGCTTGCCATAAATGAAGGTATATGTCTGGAAACGCAGAGGCACGCCGCCGCATACCCCTGCGAATTTCCTCAATCAGGGCGTTCGGGGCAAGGTCATCTGTCTTTACCCGCTTTGAACTTTTTGCCCGAAAGCCGTACAATACAAGGCATGGATTTATTCGACCACCACCGGAACGAAACGCTTGAAAAAACCGCCCCGCTGGCCGCCCGCATGCGGCCCCGCACCCTGGACGAATTTTTGGGGCAGGCGCACATTGTGGGGCCGGGCCGGCTGCTGCGCCGGGCCATTCAAGCCGACCAGTTGAACAGCCTGATTTTTTACGGCCCGCCCGGCACGGGTAAGACCAC
>JAJRUC010000430.1 GCA_024278015.1 Chloroflexota bacterium | reverse complement strand
GCCATCGGGAGAAAAGGCCGGGTCGGTATCCTGGTAAATATCATTTGTTAATTGCCGCAGGTCAGTACCGGCTGGAGTGACAGAAAATATATCCCACTGGCCATGCTGAAAGGCGCTGAAAGCAATTTGCGCCTGAGTGCGAGTCTGCGCGTTGGCGGCGATGACGTTCAACACCAAAATTATTGTAACAAATTTCACTACCCGACGACGCACAAAGACCATCATCATAAAAAATTATAACAACCTTAGTTTAAGGCCAGATTAAGGCCAGATAAAAACAAGATTAAAACTTCTTAATCTTACCGCCGAGGCGTACCGCAACTATGGCAAAACGCGGCATCCGGTTTGTATTCTGTGCCGCATTGATGACAGAAGCGGCCCGGGCCCGGGTCTTGAGGGCCGGCCTGCCGGGGGGCAGGGGCGGCAGAGCGTTTGACCGGGCGCCCGGCTTTTTTCGATTGCACCTGCGCTCTGGATCTGGCGGGCCGGCGGACGGGCTGCCCGGTTGAGGCGTTGAGATAGCGATAGAACCATACGCCGCCGGCTGCCAGCAACACCAGCACGCCCAGACCGATTAAAACATACCCGGCCGTCAGCCAGTTTGAGTTGGCAGCAGGTGTTACCGCCGGTTCGGTGTTTTGGGCCAGGGGGGGAATATTGACATTGGCTTCGGCGGTCAGGGTATCGCCGTTTTTTTGATACGAGCCGCTCACAGAGATGGTCTCGCCGCCGGTGGTATCGGCCCGGCGATAAATGTGGTACAGCAGTTGGTCTGCGCCCTGCGTTACCTCGTCCGCTTCAGGAGAAAGTTGCAGGTTGCCGGCGCCCAACGGCTGTTGAAGTTCAAGCCGCCACGCAGCCACCGGATAATCTACCGCAAAATCAAGCTGAACATTCCGCTGCGTGTCTGCCTTGATGACCAGCGTGGGGTCATAATACTCAAATTGAAACTGGCGGCGCTCTACGGTCAGGGTTAATGTCCCTGCCTCAAAGGTGTAGGGGTTGTTGACGAGGGTGTTTTGTTCTTCATCAAAGGCGGCCACGGCGAACATTTCCGGAACCTGGGCCGGCAACCGGAAGGTAAGCGTAGCCGGCAGGGCCACTGAATCGGCCAGCGCGCCTTTGTAGATAACCAGCGTTTCGGGGCGGTCAAATTCCGGCCAGACCTGAATAGACAGGTTATCAAGGCTGATTGGCGATTGCGCCTGCACAGAAATGATACCCGGCAACGCAATCAGCGCCGCAATCAATACGTTTTTAAACAATTTGAATGTTTTCACCATGAACAATCCTTGTTTTTATGGTTTTATTTTTTTACCGGCCATGTGTTCATAATTCCACATAGAAACGAAAGGCATTATACATCAAAAAAACGGGCTTTCAAAGAAGATGGAGGCCAATTGGATCAATCGGCCTCCATCCTTTACCGCTGTTTCAAAATATTATCCTGTTATGGGCGAGTCATTCCGCTTACATCACCGCCAATGTCTTTCAGACTATCATACAGAATTTGCATAGTGTACCTGGCATTGTGAGCAAACGCGCCGGGGTCTTTGGTAGCATACTGATAGTTATAGGCGGCTTGCAGCAGGCGCGGCGTCCAGGTGGCATATTTGTTGCCGTAGTTGGCTTCGCCTTTGTCCACGGCCCCGTTGGCGTTGGTGTCGGTAAAAAAGTAGGGGTAGGCGTGGGCATCGTAGATGACGGGGGTGCCGACAGTATCGGCGGCGTAGGCCTGGATGGCAACGTAAAGGGCTTCACGCATGGTGGCAATTTCACCGGCGATACCTTCTGCGGCGTCGCCGTCGCCATCGTAATCTGCCAGGCTGTTTTGATCACGAATGTTCACCAGGTCTTCCGTACCTTTTACGCCCACATGACATTGCTCGCACTCATCAACTTTCACTTGAAGGGCATGCGTGTCATGGCATGATGTACAACTGCCCGTTTCCTCGGCGTGAGCAAAGTAGCCGGCGTAGGTTTGACCGTCGTATTCATACGCGCCTTTGGCTTCGGTTCCGAAGCGGGTGGCTCCGGCAGCAAAATAATGGATATTACGGAAACGCACTTTTTCGTTCACAGTATCCAGGTCCAAACCGGCAATGGCCTTGTTTACGCTAACCGTGGATTCGCGGCCCTGGTGACAACTCATACAAAGCAGCGTATCCTGGTCAGCGGCTTCAGCATCAACGGTCAAGCCGCTGGGAAATTCAACCCTGGTCATTTCGTAACGCGGGGATTTGTTTTTGCCAATCGATTCGTGGCAAGTGGAACACAGGAAGCCATTCGACAACGGTTCAGAAATTGTAACGCCTTCTTTCAGGTACAAAGGCAGCCCCGTGGCCGAGTGGCAGCGGCTGCAACTGGCTGAAACTTCCCCGTCTTCGTCCCAGTGGCGGAATGCTTCTTCAGACCCGGCAAAGTGACCGTGGTCAATGCGGCGGGCTTTTGACAAGTTGACGGGAACGGGCAGCGCGGCGTTCAGGTCGTCAATTGAGTCATACACCAACTGGATGATGTATTTGCCGCCGTGGGCAAACGCGCCGGGGTCTTTGATGGAAGTTTGGTAGTTGTAGGCGGCTTTGGCCAGCCGGCCGGTCCAGGAGGCGTATTTATTGGGGTAGGCGGCTTCGCCTTCGTCGACAGCGCCGTTGGCGTTGGTGTCAATGAAGAAATACGGGTAGGCGTTGGCATTGTAAACAATGGGCGTACCGGCCACATCGTTGGCGTAGGCTTGGATAGCCTGAAGGAGCATTTCTTGCAGCCCTTCAATTTCATAGTAGATGCCTTCATCTATATTGCCGTCGCCATCATAGTCAACCAGTGAACCGTTCATCCGCACATCACGCAGATCTTCCTGTTTCAAAACGCCTTCATGACAGCTCTGACATTTTTCCAGCTTGATTTTCAGCGTGTGCGAATCGTGGCAGCCGATACAGGTGTTCAGTTCTTCAACGTGACCAAATTTGGCATCGTAAGATTTGCCTTCGTACTGATAGCCGCCCATAGCTGTGCCCCCGGCTTGCGTGGCGGCGGCGGCAAAGTAGTGGATGTTGGTGAAGCCGAGGTCTTCGCTGGTGGCGTCCATATCGGTCAGGCCGGCTTTTTCAATGGCGGTATCCACACTGGCAGACGAGGCGCGGCCCTGGTGGCATACCATACAGCGGGCTTCGCGGCCCAGGCCGGTCACTTCCACCCCGGAGGGGAAGACCACGCTGCTTTTGTGCAGGGTGGCTTCGTTGTGGCAGGCCACACAAGTGATAACCGTGCCAATTTCAGCAGGATTGTCTACAGTGCCGGCGGCAGTGCCATCGGCCCCCACAAAGTCCATATAACCGGGTGTGCTGTGGCATTTGGCGCACGAGGTGGGGATTTCGGCGGGGTCATCTTCGTTCCAGTGATTAAAGGCTTCGGCTTTGGCGTCGGCATGCGCGGAAGAAGCCCACAACTCCTGGAAAGGTACATCTGAATACGGGGCCGGCTCAGGGGTGACTTCTACAATTTTTTCGACTTCTTTGGTGATC
>JAJRUC010000429.1 GCA_024278015.1 Chloroflexota bacterium | reverse complement strand
CCGGAGAAATCAACGGCGCGTTGCGCCAAATTTGGGGCGAACATCAACCGGCGGACTATTTTTAGACCGGTTTCGCCGAAATTAAAAATCTTACCGCAAATTTTACGTAAAAAAACCGAATTTTCTGATATACTAATGTAGGTGTGCAGCCATGAAAATTGACCATGTAGCCGTAGTTGTAAAAAATATTGACGAAGCCTTGAAAACCTATCGGGATGCGTTTGGCCTGGCCCTGGCCCGCGTGGAAGACGTGCCCGCCGAAGGGGTGAAAATCGCCTTTTTGCCCTTTGCAGACGGCAATAGTGAACTGGAACTGCTGGAACCGACCAGGGCGGATACAGGCGTTGCCAAATTTTTAGCCAAACGGGGCGAAGGGTTGCATCACCTGTGCCTTGAAGTGGCGAACATTGAAGCCACGGCGGCAAACCTGGCCGCCAACGGGCTGGACGTTTTGGAAGACGAACCGCGCGTGGGCAGCAACGGGCAGAAATACCTGTTTGTTCATCCCAAAAGCGCGCACGGAGTTTTGATTGAGCTGTATCAGAAACCGGGTAAATGAGCAAAAAATATTCAGCCAATTTTGAAGACAGAAATATCGACCAGGAAGACCTGGCCTATCGTCAGGCCCTGCAATACGGGCTTGATATGGCCGCGGTTTACAAACAGGAACGTCAAAAACGCGAAGCGCTGGAAATTGCCTACAAAAAACTTGAGCTTGTGTTCGATAGTATCAGCGACGGCTTTGTGGTTGTTGATAAAGCGCTGGGCATCATTGAAATGAATCAGGCCGCCGTAGACCTGTTTGAACGGACGGCGGCCGATGCCGAAGGCTGCGCCTTGACCGAAATTTTGCAGGGAGAGGCCGCCCGGTCTTTTTGCCGGCGACTTTCCGGCGGGCAGCCCCAAAAAATTTCAACCCGGGTTGAAATTACCGCCCCGTGGCCGCGCACCGTCGATATTCAGGCCGCGCCCCTGCCCGATGGCGGCTGGGTGTTGATTATTCACGACATTACCTGGGAAGAGCGCGTCAACAACATGCGAGAGGAATTTTTGCACCTGGCCTCTCACGAATTGCGCACCCCCCTGGCCGGGGTGATAGGCTTTACCTCGCTGCTGGGCCAGATTGCAAACGAAACCACCTTCCCGGAAGATGTGCGCCCCGTTCTGGGTAACATCCTTAAATCGTCTGAAAAACTTCGCAGCGCCATTGATGACCTGGTGAACGCCACCATTAATGATACCGCTGAGGCCGAAATTGACGCTATTGATTTGCGCTACGTGGTTCAGGATGCGCTGGCGCTGCTCTCCAATCGACAGGCGCAGCATGAAGTTTCGTTGCAGATAAATTTGCCCAAAGCAGAAATGCTGGTCTTCGGCAACAAAAAGATGCTGGCTACGGCTGTGGGGCATCTGATAGAAAACGGTATTCAATACAACAAGCCGGGCGGAAGGTTGACCATTACCGGCAAAATCAAGGCCAAAACCTTCAGCCTGATTTTTGCCGATACGGGCCGGGGCATTGCCCGGAAAGATTTAAATTATATCACCCAGCCGTTTTTTCAGGTAGAAAAACACAGCACCCGCCACGCCATTGGCATGGGGCTGGGGCTTTCTATTGTAAAACGCGCCCTGGCCCTGCACAAAGGCGACCTGCGCGTCGATTCCGAGGTGGGGAAGGGCAGCGTTTTTACCTTCACCGTGCCCCGTTTTACCGTGCAAGACCTGCCCGCCGCCCGCCGGGAATGGCTGCAACTTCAGGAACGGTTTACGCAGCAGGAAGAATTACGCCGGCAGGAAGAAGATACCCAAACCGAGGCAATCATCGAGCAGCTTCAGCGGCAACTGGAAGTGACCCAATCGCAAAATATTGCTTACGCCAAAGACCTGGCTAAATTGTACCAGATACAGCGCACCGATGCCCACGAACTGCAAGTGAAGCAGGCCCAAATCAGCCACGCCGACCGCCTGGCCTTGATGGGCCAATTGGCCGCCGGCGTTGCTCACGATTTGAGCAACCTGATTTCGCCCATTTTGGGCTATTCGCAAATTATTTTGCGCCGCAAAGACACCATCGACCCGACTATGGTAGACATCATCGAGCGTATTCTGGGTATGTCCCGGCGGGCCAACGCCTTGCTGCGGCAAATGGTCACGCTTTCAAAATCTGCGCCGGAGAAGTTTGAATATTTTGACCTGGCGCCTCACTTGAAAGACATAGTACAAATTCTGGAAATCAGACTCAGGCACGCCAATATAGACTTGATTGAAGGCTACGACCCCAATGTGCCGGAAGTGTACGGCAGTCCGGTGCAAATATCTCAGGTGGTATTGAATCTGGTGGTCAACGCCATCGATTCCATGAACGCCGGCGGCGTGTTGACCGCCAGACCTCGACGGGCAGCGGAGACCGGGCCGATTTTTTGCAACTGCAAATTTCTGATACCGGCAGCGGCATTGCGCCGGAACACCTGCCGCATATTTTTGACGCTTTTTACACCACCAAGCAGGAAGTATCGGGCACGGGGCTGGGGTTATCGGTGACCAAACAAATCATCGACGCCCACCAGGGCCGGATTTTTGTTGACAGCGTGGTCGGCAAGGGAACAACCTTCACCATCCTTTTGCCGACAGAAGAAAAGGAAGCCGACCATTGAATTTGCAGCCAAAAGACAGGTCTACTGCCAACGGAGAAAAAATATCATCCTGGCATATTCTGAACAATAGCGCCATCGCCCTGAGCAGGGCCACGACCATTGATGACATTGTTTCGATATTGATTAAAAATTTTAACGAAATGGCGTTCCATGTGGTGGCCGCTGAAGTTAATCAGGCTCAGGATTCGTTGTACATCAGCCGGATTTCATTTTCTGATGAAGAGCAGTTGCCGGCTATGGTAAAAGAAGCGGTACTGGCCGGACTGCATCAAAAAACATTGCCCGCCTCTGTTTTGCAGACCGAACTGTTTGCCTCCAGAGATGAAAAGGTCAGGTTGGTTGAGGTTTCGTTACAAACAGTCTCTGAAAAGCTGGGCGCGTATTTGGAGGACGACTCCCTCGCCAATATGGTCCGGCACCTGGCCCCGACCATAACATTTGTGATGGCCTCCTTGTCCAGCGGACGAGAGTCCGACTATCTTTTTTACCTGATTCGGCCGGGGCTGGACAAGGAAGCGATACCGGCCATTACGGCCTTCATAAACCTGGCCCTGGCAATTGCCGACAAGCATACGTCTATCCACCACGCCGAAGAACAGCGGCGCATTGCCGTAACCTTGCAGGAAGTCAGCAAAATTGTGGGCAGCAGCCTTAACCTGGACACGGTTTTGAATCTCATTCTGGTTGAACTGGAAAAAGTTATTCCCTACGACAGCGCCTCGGTGCTGCTGGAAAACGACAACAACCTGATACTGGAAGCCGGGCGCGGTTTTTCTCAACTGGAGCCGGTTTTGAACGTGGCCGTTCCGGTGGAAGAAAATATCCTGTATCAGGAGCTGAAACTGAAGCAAAAACCCATCGTCATTAACGATGTGAGATTAGACCCCCGCTACGCCCTGTGGGAAGGAACCAGCCCCATCCGGTCGTGGATTGGTATTCCGCTTATCTGGAAAAACCGGGTGCTGGGGCAAATTTCCATCGACAGCTATGCTGAAAACGCATTCGTCGAATCGGAAGGAGAACTGGCCTTTACCTTTGCCCAGCATGTGGCAACCGCCATCAACAACGCCCGCTTGTACCGGCAGGTTATGCAAACCGCCACCGAATTACGCGCCCTGCTTGATTCTGCCAGAGAAGTGGCCTCTACCCTGGATACAACCAAGGTCATCTTCTCGATGGTCAGCCGGGTAAAACGCCTGATGGTGGCCGATCTGGTGGTGGTGTACCTGATGGCCGAAGAGACAGACATCCTCAATCCGATTGTCCGCCTGGACGATACCAGCGAACCGGCCGTGTTTAACGCCGCCGGCAAAGTGGCTGAACAGGCCGTCGCCGCCGGCGAAGGGCTTGTCTCCAATCACCTGTTGGATGATGTAGCGAGCGCCGAGAAAAATTCCACCTTTATGGCGGTTCCTTTTATGGTTAAGGACCGGGCCATTGGCGTTATCACCATGTTTCGCTGGGGCACGCCCTCTTTTATCCTGACCGATGTCGATTTGCTGACCCGTTTTGCCCTGCAAACGGGTATCGCCATTGAAAACAGCCGCCTGTACGAGCAGGTGCAGCGCCGCCTGACCCGCGAAAACCTGATTAACCGCTTAACCCGTCGTATCGGCAGCAAACTCAGCCTGCCCGCCCTGGCTAACGATATTATCGAAACAACCCAATCTATTACCGGAGCCGATGCCGGCGCCCTCATTCTGGTTAATTCCGCCGATGACGATACATTTTTGCAGTTTACCGACGGGATTCCCTTGGCGGATATTTCTGACTTGCGGGCCGAGTGCCCCGGCATTGCCGCTGAAGTTATGACCAAACAGAAAATACTGGTCACTGCCGAACTGTCCGCCGAAACATATAATTCGCCCGTATGGTTTGATACAGTTATCCAAAGCGTCATCGCCGTACCCGTAACCAGCGGCGACGAACCGTTGGGCGTGTTGGGGCTGTTCAAATTCAGCGAAGCCTTCCATCATTCCAGTGAAATTCTCGCTACCCTCGACGCCATTGGCCGGCAGGTTGGCGTAGCCGTTGAAAACGCCTTCCTCTTTCAACAGGTTAACGATTACGCCCACAATCTGGCCGAACAGGTTGAAGCCCGCACCGCCGAAATTCGCTCCCAAAAAGAGCAAACCGAAGCTATTTTAGCCGGCGCCGCCGATGTGATAATCATCACCGATGCGAGGGGCACCATTGAATACGTGAACCCGGCCTTTACCCAACTGACGGGTTATTTCCCCAACCAGGCCATCGGCCAAAACCCCCGCATTTTGCATAGCGGCCAAACCCCGCCGCACATCTATAAAAAATTGTGGCAAACCATTACCAGCGGCAAAGTGTGGCGCGGCACCTTGAAAAACAAGCGGGAAGACGGCAGCCTGTACGATGCGGACTTGACCATTGCCCCCATTTTTGACCAATACAGCAACATCGATAAATTTGTGGGCATTCAACGCGACATCTCTAAAATGACGGAACTGGACCGCCTGAAAACCGAATTTTTGGGCACCGCCGCCCACGAACTGCGCAATCCGCTGACCACTGTGCGGGGCTACGCCGAATTGCTGCTGGCCCGGTCTGACTTCAGCAAGGAAGAAATTGAACGCTTTGTGGGCTATATTTACGAACAGTCTGTGCATCTCACCAATCTGGTTTCAGATTTGCTGGATGTTTCCAAAATTGAATCCGGCTCTGCCTTTGCCATCAACCCCAAACAGGTGAACCCGCAGCCCTATTTTGAAGAAGCCATTGCTCACTGGCAGGCCAGAATGGCCGCAGAGTACCAGATTAACTTGATTGCCCCGGAACGCTGGCCGGAAATAAACATAGACGAAGCCCGTATCAAGCAAGCGTTTAACAACCTCATTTCCAACGCGGTCAAATATTCGCCGGCGGGCAACGAAGTGACCGTAACGGTGGAAGTGAGCGTTACCCATTTGCGGGTGAGCGTGGCCGACCAGGGCATTGGTATGACCATCGAAGAACAAAAGCACGTCTTTGAAAAATTCTGGCGGGCAGATGCCAGCTCTACCGCCGTAGAAGGCACCGGCCTGGGCATGGTCATCGTCAAACATATTGTAGAGGCGCATGGCGGCAAAATTTGGGTCTCCAGCCGAAAAGGTAAAGGCACGGTCATCAGTTTTACCCTGCCGCTGCCGGCAAGTACACCCACAATTTTGATTATTGAAGATGAACCAAGTATACTAGAGGTAGAAGAACGGTTGCTGTCGCTGGAAGGCTATTGCGTGATAACCGCCCAAACCGGCACCGAAGGGCTTCGGTTGGCAAAAACAGAACAACCGGACCTGATTGTCCTGGATTTGATGTTGCCGGAAATGAACGGCGAAGAAGTATTGCACCAACTCAAGGCATTTTCTCCCACCAACCAGATACCGGTGGTGGTTGTTTCGGCCAAGTCCGGTTTGTCTCATATTGAAAATACGTTTTCGTTGGGAGCGGTTGATTTTTTAACCAAACCCTTTAACGTTGATGAATATTTAAGCAGAATTAAACTTGCCATTAATAAATAAATGAGGGATTGTATGAAAAAAATATTAATTGTTGATGACCAGGCCAAAATCAGAGAACTGGTTCACGTTACCATTCGCATTGGCGATTACCAGATATTCGAGGCCGCTTCCGGCGACGACGCCCTTGAAGTAGCCCGGGAACACCAGCCGGACCTCATTTTTCTGGATGTGATGATGCCCAACAGTTCGCTGGACGGGTTTGAAACCTGCGCCGCCTTAAAACAGGACGAGCGCACCAAAAACGCCCATATTTTGATGCTGACCGCCCTTGACAAGGAAGAGGACCTGGCTCGCGGCGAAGAAGTAGGCGCCAACGGCTATTTTACCAAGCCCTTCAGCCCGCTGGAGCTGATTAACAAAGTGGAAGAAGTGCTGGGCTGACAGGTAAAGGTAAATCAAATTGCTTGCCCCGGAAATTGACAAATTGTTGATAGCAGCGTCTGCACTGCGGCGCTGCTCTTTTTTGTCATGCAATTTTTGACAATCAAGCCATTCGATAAAATAATTGTTATACTGACTGGATGCAAAGGAGCATGATGGCCTATGAAAAACACAAACACTAATCAGTATGCGGAAAGCAAAAAACAGTGGGAAGAGACAACCCTGAACCCCACCCTCAACCGTCGCCCGGAGCGAAGGCAAGCCTTCATCACCACCTCATCCCGCAAGATAGACCGCCTTTACAGCCCCCAGCCAACCGACCCCGACCGGTTTCTGCAAAACATCAACTATCCGGGCCAATATCCCTACACCCGGGGCATCCATGCCACCGGCTACCGGGGTAAACTGTGGACAATGCGTATGTTCGCCGGGTTCGGCACGGCAGAAGAAACCAACCGGCGCTTCAAATACCTGCTGGAACAGGG
>JAJRUC010000428.1 GCA_024278015.1 Chloroflexota bacterium | reverse complement strand
CCCCTCAGTCCCTGATGAAGAAACCACTTCGCGCCCTCAAGCGGGGGGAAGTTAGCTCCTCCCCCGCTGTCGGGGGACGCGAAGCGGGGAGGGGGTAGAACACCGTGATTTACCGCAACTGCGTAAATCCTGAACGAATTGTAATTTATGTTTTGTGCTTTTTTCATTCTTCACTTTTAATTGTCTACGACCCCCACCCACGGGTGAACACGGTCTTTTCTTCTTCTCCTGTAGCCCGCAACCGGAAAATCCAGCGAATAATCTCCGGGGCGGCAATAAAGACGATAACCAGGGCCTGAATCATGGTAATAATATCGATGGGCACCTGAGCCAGCGATTGCATACTGGTGGCCCCGCTGCGCAGCGTGCCGAACAACAGCGCGGCCAGCACCACGCCCACCGGATGGCTTTTGCCCAGCAAGGCCAGAGCAATGCTATCGAAGCCGTAGCCCGGCGAAAAGGCTTCGGCCAGAAAGTGGTTCAGGCCCAACACCTCGTTGGCCCCGGCCAGGCCGGCCAGGCCGCCGCTAATGCCCATAGCAATGATGATGTTCCGGGCCACATTCATGCCGCTGTATTTGGCCGCGTTGGGGTTGGCGCCCACGGTACGCAGTTCAAAGCCGATAGTGGTTTTGAACAGCAGCCACCACACAAAGACGGCCACCAGCACGGCCAAAACCAGCCCGGCGTGCAAACGCACCGGCGCCCCGAAAAACTGGGGCAGGTAAGCCGATTCGGCGATGACGGGGCTAACCGGCTTGCCGGCGCCCGGCCTTTGCATCGGGCCGCGCAGCAGCCACGATACAATTCTGAAGGCGATGTAGTTCATCATAATGGTATTGATAAGTTCATGCGCGCCCGTGCGGGCTTTAAGCCAGCCCGGAATAATGCCCCAAATAGCGCCGCCCACCATGCCGGCCAGAATTGCCAACGGCAAATGCAAAATTGCCGGCAAATTGGTGAAGGTGTACCCCACATAAGTAGCCAGGGTGGCGCCCATAAAAATCTGGCCTTCCGCGCCAATATTGAACAGCCCGGCCCGAAAACCCAGGGCCACAGACAAGCCGGCAAAAATGTACGGAATGGACGTAACCAGACTCTCGCTTATGGGGCGCATGGCGTCTCTGAACGACTGCGAATCACCGGTGGCCCGGTACTCCGCCCAGCCGGCGGAAATTTTTGACGGGTCGCCGATAGAGCCGATGAACAGGGCGCGATAGGCTTTGAAGACAGCCCGGCCGGCGGCCTGAAAGGTGAACAGGGGCCTGTCGCCAAAGGACAGCACAATGGCCGCGTTGCCGGAATCAAGCGTGGGGGCGCGTCGTTTGGCCCGTTCCAGATCGATTTGCGTATCGGAGTCAACGATGTCAGCGATGGTGGGCACCACCTCTCTCAAAACAAAGCCGGTGCCGCGTTTGAAGGCCACGTAATCGCCCACGGTCAGGTCGTTGGCGTGGATGGTCAGGGCCATGTTCAAATCGATGTCGGTATCGGGGTTAACGGTATCACCGCTGGCCACTCGCCACGGGTTGGGAGAGAGGCTGCGTAAAACGACGGGGTCGGAGACGGCCACCATCAAGCCCCCCAGCAGCAATCCGACAACCACAGCCAAAATCGGCACGCCAAACCCGCCAAAAGAAAATCGTCTGGAGGGTTTGGCTTTTTTCCCGTTATTATTTTGCGCCACGTGTGTCTCCTCTAAAAAACAACCCCCTCCCCGGCCCTTCCCCTGCGAGGAAGACGCGAAGCGGTCGCCGCAGACAACGGGCGGGGGTTGATTGAATTTTTATCTTCGTTGCCGTTCCGGGCTGGAACTGTGTATCTCCTTTACCACAAGCTCCGGGTTTCAGGTTTCGGGTTTCCTGTGAAAACAGCGGTTATTCCACCGCTACCTCCGCCGAAGCGGGCATATCGTCGGGCATGGAACCGGCCATCAGCAAGCCTATTTGCTCTTTGCTGACCTGGCCGGCATTAACCACGGCCACAATACGCCCGGCGAACATAACGGCGATTCTGTCGGACAGAGCGCGGATTTCGTCCAGTTCGGTAGAAACCAGCAAAACGGCGGTGCCGCCGTCGCGCTGCTCAATGATGCGCCGGTGGATGTATTCGATGGAGCCGACATCCAGCCCCCTGGTTGGTTGAGCGGCGATGAGCAGTTTGTTGGGCCGGGAAAATTCTCTGGCTACAATAACCTTCTGCTGATTGCCGCCGGAAAGCGCCCCGGCAGACACGTTGATGCCCGGCGTGCGCACGTCGTATTCGGCCACGCGGGCTTCTGCGGCCTCAATGACTTTCGCCTCGTTGATGACAATGCCGTTGGCAAAAGGAGGTTGATAATAGGTATTGAGTACCATGTTATCTTTAATGGGATAGCTTAACACCAGGCCGTCGCGCTGGCGGTCTTCCGGCACGTGTCCCACGCCCATTTCGGTAATTTTGCGGGGAGAGTAGTTGGTTATGTCTTGCCCCAGCAGGGTAATGGCGCCGGCTTTCGGCTGCCGAAGGCCGGTCAAGGCTTCCACCAATTCGGTTTGGCCGTTGCCCTGCACGCCGGCCACGCCCAACACCTCGCCGGCTCGCAAAACAAACGATACCCCGTTGACGGTGATGTTTTCGCGGTCATCCTGCACCACCAAATCCTTCACCCGCAAAACGGGGCCGGCGGGAGCGGCCTCTGTTTTTTGAACAACCAGCTCAACGGCCCGGCCAACCATCAGTTCGGCCAGCGATTGCTCGGTTGATTCCTGCGGTTTAACAGTGCCCACTGTTTTCCCCCGGCGCAACACGGTAATTCTGTCGGCTACGGCCAGCACTTCTTTCAGTTTGTGGGTGATGAAGATAACCGATATGCCCTGTTCAACCAGCGATTGCAAAATTCCAAACAGGTCTTCCACTTCCTGCGGGGTTAAAACGGCAGTCGGCTCGTCCAAAATCAGGATATTGGCATCGCGGTAAAGCACTTTGATAATTTCAACCCGCTGCTGAACGCCCACCGGCAAATCCTTGACATAGGCTTTGACATCGACATTCAGGCCGTATTTGCGGGAAATTTCCCTGATTTCGCGGGCCACGGTGCGCCGGTCCAGAAAGCCGTTTTTGAGCGTTTCCCGGCCCAGCATCACATTTTCGGTCACGGTCAGGACGGGAACCAGCATAAAATGCTGGTGAACCATGCCAATACCCTGAGCAATGGCATCGGTGGGGCCGTGGATGGAGATTTCTTTGCCTCTGACAAAAATCTGGCCTTTGGTTGGTTTGTACAGGCCGTACAGAATATTCATCAGGGTGGTTTTGCCCGCGCCGTTTTCGCCCAGCAGGGCATGAATTTCTCCCTCTTCCAACAAGAGATTCACGTTATCGTTGGCTAAAACGCCCGGAAATTGTTTGGTAATACCGCGTAATTCCAAAACAGGAGCCATAAAACTCTCTCCAATTAGTGTGTGGGGTTGGATAACAGTATGCAGGTTGCCCGGATTTATCTTTGATTATCTATAAATATTGCGTAAATGCAAAAATTTGTGCGTTTCCTTCAATTATGTAATTTTTTCTCTGACCTTGGCGCTGAGGTAATCGAGGCTGGCGACCACAATGGCAATGGCTATCATGTTCACGCTGGCCTGTCGATATTTGAGCAGGTTGATGTTTTGGCTGAGCAAAAAGCCAATGCCGCCGCCGCCGCCGAAGCCGATAATGGTTGACATGCGGACATTAATATCCCAGCGATACAGGGTAAAGGCGATGTATGGCGGCACAATCTGGGGAATAACGGCGTAAACAATGGTTTGCAGCCGGTTGGCGCCGGTTGCCGTTACGGCTTCGATGGGGCCGGCGGCAATATTCTCCACTTGCTCGGAATACAATTTCCCCAGGGCGACGATGGTGTGCAGGCCCAGGGCCATCACCCCGGCAAAGGGGCCGATGCCCACCCATACGGCGAAGGCCACCACCATGACCAGCGGTTCAATGGAGCGGAACGTATTCATAATGGTGCGAATAACGTAGTACACAAACATGCCGGTGGGAATGGGGCGATGCGGGTCGAAGGCCACCGCCAGCCCGGCAAAGGCCACCGCCCCGATGACGGCCGGCACAGCCACCACGTCGGACAGGTTGCCAAATTCGTAAAACCAGTTCAGGGCGGCGGCCACAACACCGAAGAGGACTGCCCCGGCCAAAACGGCAAACCCCACCGCCAACACCTTGCCGACGGCTGGAGACAGTTTGGGCAGCAACGGTTCCAGAATACGGTTAATGACCGGATTCAGCATAAACAGGCCGATGAACGCCCCCAACGCCGGCAGCCCCAGCACAATCACATCGGAAAAAATCAGGACAAGATTGCCGAAAAACGACCAGTCGCCGAGCGTTTGTTTCCATTCCAACCCGGCTACTCGCCCCAGTTGGCCCAGCATCGAGAAGCCGATAACGGCCACCGCAACCACCAGGCCGCTGACAAGCCACCGGCGCACCGCCTTCAACGCAGCATTGCCGGTTTGGGCTGTGACCTGCACCGAAGCCAGGCCCACCAACGGCAACAGCGCCCACAAAAACGCTTCGCCGGCCGGTTTGGCCCCCACAAACTGAGCGCCATAATCGGCCAGGCCCTTGAAGATACTGTAGCCCAACCAGGCTCCCACGGGCATTACCGCCAGCGAAGCCATAAATCTGGTGAAGTTGCTGGTTACTTCCAGCATCAGGTTGCGAGCGGCCAGGAAGCTGACGGGGACGGCAAAAATAACGCCCAGCGTGGTGGCGATGAAGGCCAGAAAGACCGTTTCTACAATTTTGTTCCAGGTTTCTTTCAGCCCGGTGCTGGGGGCGGGGCTTCCCAGCTGTCGATTGACCACGGCGCGCACGGTTTGCACCTGTTCAGAAATCCGGTCTCTTTTGAGGGTCACTTCTTTTGCAAACGAACCTCCGTCTCCCACCTCAACAGCGCTGTTAGCCAGTTTCAACTCAATTTCGGAATCGGCGTTTTGGGCAAACGGCACAAAATAGATATACACATCTTCGCCCGCCTCGAATCCACTGCCGGAAACGATAATTTTTTCGCCGGGGGCGGCGCAATTTGTAGACAGAGAGATGACCGGGCCGGGTTCGGCGGGCGCAACCGGGGGCGCCGGGCCGTCGCAGGGCACTAAAATGGGCGTATCAATAATCACGCGGTCAATTTCGTATTCAACCAAATCAGGATGGGCCAGACCGCGCAAAATATTGGTAAGCTGTTCCTGACGTTTGGCCTCTTGCGGTTTTTCAAGGTCAACCTTTGTTACCTGAAGGCCAAATGCGTATATAATAATAATCGCCACCACCAGCGCGATTCTGCCCAAAATACGGATAAAAGAAGGAGATGATTTTTTCATGGATGATACCTGTTTCAGCTTGAGGCAAGTTCCAACGGCAAGGCATTGTGCAAAGCGCTGCCGTCATCAATTAGCCTATTCTTTGCGCTTCTTCACCATAAATTTCCTTGAAGCGTTTGTCGTCAATTTCAGAGGGAGAGCCATCGAACACCAGGTTGCCGTCTTTTAAGGCGATAGCCCGGTCTGCATAGCGCTGCACCAAATCCAGAAAGTGCAGGCTGCAAATAACGGTAATGCCTTCGTCCCTGAGTTGTTCCAGATACTGCATAATACTGTGGGCCAGCACCGGGTCAAGGCTGGCGACGGGTTCATCGGCCAGCATAATGGAGGGTTCCTGCATCAGGGCGCGGGCAATGCCCACCCGCTGTTGCTGCCCGCCGCTCAGTTCATCGGCGCGGACGTGGGCCTTGTCTTTAATGCCCACCCGGTCAAGTTGTTTGAGGGCCATTTCCATATCACCTTTTGAGAATCGGTTGAGCAAACTCCAGGCCGGATTGGTGTAGCCCAGTCGTCCGGCCAGCACGTTGTTAATTACCGGCGAGCGGAGTACCAGATTAAAGTGCTGAAAAATCATGCCGATGCGCCGCCGGATGCGCCGTAATTCGTCGGGCTGGGCGGCAGTCACATCAATGCCTTCCAGAATAATCTGGCCCGATGTCGGTTCAATCAGGCGATTGATACAGCGCAACAGCGTCGATTTACCGGAGCCGCTCAAGCCTACAACGGCCAAAAACTGGCCCCGTGGCACGGTAAAACTGACATTGTTCAAAGCCAAAACGGTGTTATCGTAAATTTTGGTGATGTTTTTTATTTCTAGCATGGTAATTTGCCTGGTTTTCTTTGCCAAAAGTAAATAGATTAAATGTCTATCCGTAAATTAATTACGCCGGGTGATGGTCAGGATAGTTGAGGTTGAAAACAACCGGATTCGCGCTTTTTACCCCCTCCCCGGCCCTCCCCCTAAAAGGGGGAGGGTGAAACTGCCGTCAAACGGCCTGGTTTAAGGCCAAACCGGTGACTGTATAGTTACTAAATTGAGACAAAATTGGGCGGGAAGGGTAGCCTTCCTGCCCAATTTTATGGATGGATTAATGATTTGCCAAATTTTGACCGGTATCAGCCACCGAAGATGTCCTCTTCTGTGTAGCCCAGGACGTTAATCAAGGCGCGAACCGGGTCGTAGAAGGAGTCGCCCACGGGTTCCACGCCGGTCCAGTTGTAGAACTGGTCAGAGCAGATGGATTCGGCGCAGGCATCGGAAGCAGCGAAGATAACCAGCGCGTTCATGATGCGGGCGCGTAATCCCTGCGGAAAATCGGGGCCAAAGCTGACGGAGTCATTCGGGATTTTATCGCCGATTTGCAGGATGCGGACTTTTTCCACCACATCGGGGGCGGTACTCACTACAGAGGCGCGAGCGTCCAGAATGCGATAATCACCGGCATAGAGTTTGCCTTTTTCATCGGGGGCGGCCAGCATGGGGTCAAAGGGTTCGGGGTCCATGCCATAGTACCATTTGCCTTCGGGCAACAGCGGCGGGGAGAAGTACGAGGTGGCGAAATCAACTTCGCCGTTGTACACGGCCAGCACGGCTGCGCCGTGACCACCGGCTTCGATGATTTCACCCGGTTCAATCCCTGCGGTTTTAAATTCCACGCTGGGGTAGAGGAAGCCGGAGGTTGAACCACGGTCCGGCACGGCCCATTTTTTACCGGCCAGATCGGCCAGGCTGGTGATGTCGCTGTCGCGCTGAACCAGGAATTGCTCGGTGTACAACGACAGGCCGTAGCGCACCGCCGCGCCGCCAACGTCTACTCCGCAGCGGTTGTTCGCCAGCACATAGCCCAGGGCGGGGATGAAGCCCATGGTGTCTTCGGGCGAGGCGCACATCGCTTCGATGGTGGCCGCATAGCTGGTCGGCACGCTCACTTCAAAGTTCAGGCCGGTGGCTTGCTTCAGGGCGGCGGCCATCACTTCACCACCACTCACAATTTCGCCCGCGTCAACCGACGGGACGAACAACACCTGAACAGGTCGTTCTGCGCTGCCCAGCTCACCGGCGACGGGCGCTTGCCCGGCCAGCAGGGCAGCGGCTTCTTCCGTGGTGGGGATGTACAACTTTTGGCCCGGTTCAATGACGTTGGGGTTATCAATGTGGGCATAGCTGGAATCAGTTTCCGCCATCGCATTGGTTGCTTCCCAAATGGCGGGCCAGGCAAAAATATCGCCCAGGAATTTGTCGGCCAGTTTACTCAGCCAATCATCTTTTTGGACGGTGTGGTCTGTGCCACCATCCGCATTGACCAACGGCACGGCCATTGTGAACAGCAGAACCACTAATAATACAACACTCAGTACCCGTTTCATACACGTCTCCTTTTCTACATGACTATATGGGTTGAATGACTTGTGGTGATTTGCAAATGCATCATTGCTACCTGCAAAAAATTATGTAATTTGCAACCACCAGGCGCATTTTTATTATAACAAACTCTGTCGAAAACGCAAGGAACATTCAAAAAAAATTGTAACTGTGCAGAGCGCCATTGCAAAACCCGCAGGGCTGAAACAATCCCCGACAAACAAAGTGGGGATTACTTCGCTGCGCTCGCAATGACATTTTCCGCATGATGCCGTGCCGTTACAAAAAAAAAGTAACTATACGAGGGTACACCTCCCCCTGCAAAGGGGAGGGGGGAATATCCCCTCCCCGGCAGGGACGCGAAGCGGTTTCTTCATCAGGGGGCAGGGGGAGGGTGAAATTGTCGTCAAACGACTATTTGGTTTTAGGCCAAACTGTGGCTGTATAGTTACAAAAAAAAATTAATACAAATCTAACACTTCATTAAACTGGCATTAATCTTTCCGCCCTACGATTCCGGGTGGAAATTGAATATATAGCAGTGTATGGAGGAAGCCTGTGATTAAGGTGCGAAACTTATGCAAGTCTTATGGTTCAATTCACGCCCTGAAGGACGTAACCTTTCACATTGATGATGGCGAAATCGTCGGCTTACTGGGACCGAACGGCGCCGGGAAAACCACCGCCATCAAAACCCTGACCGGGTATCTGCAACCCGAAAGCGGCACGGTGCTGGTAGACGGCATCGACGTACTCTCTCACCCGCGCGAGGTGCAAGCCCGTTTGGGCTATCTCCCCGAAAGTGCCCCGCTTTACCCCGAACTTTCGGTGCAGGCATACCTGAAGATGATGGCAGACCTGCGCGAAATCCCCCGCGATGACCAACCCGCCCGTCTCTCGGAGGCAATCTACGCCACCGGCTTGGCAAACCACCTCACCCGCCCCATCGGCGAGTTGAGCAAAGGTTTCCGCCAGCGCGTGGGGTTGGCACAAGCCATTTTACACAAACCGAAACTCCTCATCCTCGATGAGCCGACCGTGGGACTCGACCCCACCCAAATTGTCGAAATTCGCCGCCTCATCCGGCGATTGGCGCGTCACAGCACCATCCTTTTCTCCACCCACATCCTATCGGAAGTGGAAGCCCTGTGCGACCGGGTCATCATTCTGATGAACGGTGAAATTCGCGCCGACGCCCGCTTGTCAGACCTGGCACAGACTTCCGACGTGATTATGGTGCTGCAAAAAAGTGCGCCGCGCGTGGCGGAAACGCTGACCTCGGTGACGGGGGTGCGCGGCGTGGAACCCTTTGCCACCCGCGACGGCTTCCCGGCGTTCCGGGTGCTGGGGGAAGAGAACACCGATTTAAGCCCGCAACTTTTCGACATCGCCCACCAAAATCAGTGGCAGGTGCGCGAATTGCGCCGCGATGTGCAAACGCTGGAACGGGTCTTCAATAATTTGGCGGTAGCAGCATAAAAAGCTATCAGCCATTAGCTGACAGCTATCAGTTTGGGAGTGCTCGTATGAAACAAACACTTGCAATTACACGAAAAGAACTCAGTAACTATTTCGGCTCGCCGATGGCGCTCATCTTTTTGGGCACCTTTTTGGCGGCAACTCTCTTTTCTTTCTTCTGGATTGACACATTTTTCGCCCGTGGCATCGCCGATGTCCGCCCTCTTTTCCGCTGGATGCCCATCCTGCTGATTTTTCTGGTGGCGGCGCTGACGATGCGCCAATGGAGCGAAGAGCAGCAATCCGGCACGATGGAAGTCCTGCTCACCCTGCCGGTGCGCCCGGTGCAATTGGTCATCGGGAAGTTTCTGGCGGTGCTGGTGCTGGTTGCCGTCGCGCTGGGGCTGACCATCTTCCTGCCCATCACGGTATCGCTGCTGGGTAATCTGGATTGGGGTCCCGTCTTCGGCGGATATATCGCCGCGCTGTTGATGGCGTCCGCTTATGCCGCCATCGGGCTGTTCATTTCATCCCGCACGGGCAACCAGATTGTCGCGCTGATTCTGTCGGTGCTGGTGGGCGGCGCATTCTACCTCATCGGCACCAACGGATTCACCGCCTTCACCGGCGAAACGGTGGGCAACCTTTTGCGCGCGCTGGCAACCGGCAGCCGCTTCGAGAGCATCGAGCGCGGGGTGATTGACCTGCGCGATTTGGTGTATTACCTCTCGCTGGCGGGCATT
>JAJRUC010000427.1 GCA_024278015.1 Chloroflexota bacterium | reverse complement strand
TGTCAAACAACAAGCCGATGAAGTTGTAATTGCTCCCCCCTTAATCCCTGATGAAGAAACCGCTTCGCGCCCTCTGTGAGGGGGGAAATGCCCTCCCCCTAAAAGGGGGAGGGCCGGGGAGGGGGTAAAAAGCGCGAATCCGGTTGTTTTCAACCTCAACTGGCCTGACCATCACCCGGCGTGATTAATTTACGGATAGACACTAAATATGAGGTTCTGATTTCCTCCCCCCTCAAAGAGGGAGAAATATCCCTCTCCCTGTCAGGGGGAGGGTTGGGGAGGGGGTCAAAATCCTGGTTGCCTAATTTGGAGCAAATATTGAAACGAATACAGATTTTTCTGGTCGGGATGGTTTTGGTCCTGCTGTCGGCCTGGCCGGTACTGGCTCAAACCGATGACGCAACGTATACCGTGCAGGTGGGCGATACCCTCTCGCAGGTGGCCTTGAAGTATAATCTGGGCATCATCGAACTGGCCGCTTACAACAATCTTGCCAACCCGAATTTGATTATCGCCGGCCAAACGTTGCGCCTCCCGCTCCACGCGGCAGCGGTTGCAAACGCGCCGGCAGACCAGGTTTACACCGTGCAGCCGGGCAATACGTTGTTCGAGATTGCCGCACAATTCGGGGTGCGCCCGGCCCGCATTGCCGCAGCCAACCAATTGGCGAACATCGATCTGATTGAGGTGGGCCAAACCCTGCTCATCCCGGCAAGCGCTTCATCTGTCGGGAAGCCCGCCTTTTTGCCCGCGCCGTTTCAGGCTATCGGTTTTTCCGAAGAACGAATCGCCCAGGGGCGCACCCTGATAATCTCTGCCACGCTCACCACCAGCGCCACCATGACCGCCCAATTTGAAGACCGGCCAATCTTTTTAACCGGCGACGGACGGCGCTATTGGGGTATTGTGGGCATCCACGCCCTGACCGATGTGGGCGTGTACTCGGTGGGTTTCAGGGCCACTCTGCCCAACGGTACGCAATCGGCAGTGGCCCATAATATTGTGGTGGTTGCCGGAGACTACCACACCGAGACGATTACCGTTTCGTCTGACCGGGAAAATCTGCTTGACCCGGCGGTCATTTCTGCCGAAGCCGAAAAGATGCGCTTTATCTGGAACCAGGTTAGCCCCCAACCCTTGTGGGACGGCCCCTTCGGCTACCCCGTGGCCGATGCGCGGATTACTTCAGACTTCGGCACGCGCCGCAGTTACGGCGGCGGTCCGGTGAACGGCTATCACGCCGGCACAGATTTCGGGGGCAACGGCCAGCCGATTTACGCGCCCGCCGCCGGCCTGGTTGTTTTGGCCGAGCCGCTGAATGTGCGCGGCAACGCCGTCCTCATTGACCACGGCCTGGGCCTGTTCAGCGGCTACTGGCATCAAAGCCATACCGTTGTTAAAGCGGGCGATATGGTTGCCCCCGGCGACATCATCGGCTATATCGGCAACACCGGCCTGGTCACCGGCCCGCACCTTCATTGGGAAATGCGACTGGGGGGCATTGCCGTAGACCCCCTGCAATGGGTTCAGGAGCGTATTCCGTTCTAACCTGTCACGGATACACCTATGTCACTATTCAGCATTTTAAGGCAGTTTATACAACAGGCCGGGTTTGTTTTAAGAGCTTTGAACCTGTCTCTGCTGGCAAGCAGCGCCCGTTACGGCGTTAAAAAAGTATATCTGGAACTGCAATACGCGCAGCCGCAAGCAGCGGCGGCCCCGTGGCGAATGTGGCTGCTTGCCCTTAAACGCAGCCGGGAGCCTCTGCCCGCGCCGCCGGCGCTTAACGCATTTACCTTCCCCGGCCCGGTGCAAAATTGGCAGCACCAAAAAAACACCCTGACCCTCACCTGCAAAAATTTATCCATCCAAATTACCGCCTGTACGCCCGATATTATTCAGGTGCGTATGGACAGGGCGGGCTTGTTCAGCAAACCCTTTTCGTATGCGGTTGAGCCGTCCGTGGCCGATTGGCCGTTGCCCCAAACCGATTCCATCGAGGATGACGGCCTCATCTTCTTTAACACGGAACGCCTCACCGTCCAAATTCACAAATCAGACAGCGCCATTGATTTTCTGGATAAAATCGGCCAGCCGATTAATCTGGACAGCAGCGGCATGGGCTTTCGGGACGATTGGGTTGGTTTGCGGCGGCGATTGCCCGCCTTCTCGCCGGTATTTGGCCTGGCCGGGCGGGCCGCGCCCCTTAACCTGCGGGGCGGCGCGTATTGCATGTGGAATCAGGACCCCGGCGGACGCTATGCCACCGGCAGCGACCCCCTTTACCAGAGCCACCCCTGGTTTGTGTGCCTCAGCCGGGACCGGGCCTTCGGATTTTTGTTCGATAATTCGCATTACAGCCGGTTTGATATGGGCCGGGACGACCCCAACTGTTACGCCATCAGCGCCCGTGGCGGTGAATTGCGCTATTATTTTGTCAACGGGCCGGCGGTAAAAGTTATTCTGGAGCGATTGGCGGCTTTAATCGGCCCTATGCCTCTGCCGCCGTTGTGGTCGCTGGGCCTGCATCAAAGCCGCTGGGGCTACGGTTCGGCGGAAAAAATTCGCAGCGTGGCCGCCGAATATCGCCGCCGGGCCATCCCCTGCGACGCGCTCCATCTTGATATTGACCACATGGACGCCAAACAGGTTTTTACCTGGGACAAACAGAATTTCCCGGAGCCGGCAGAATTTGCCCGCGATTTGCGACAGGAGGGGTTTCGGCTGATAGCCATTGTTGACCCCGGCATCAAGGCCGATAAACTCAACCCGCTGGCGGAAGAGGGCTTGCAGCAAAACGC
>JAJRUC010000426.1 GCA_024278015.1 Chloroflexota bacterium | reverse complement strand
TTCCGCTCCCCGATGAGCGGCTGGGGCAAAAACCGGTCGCGGTCATCGAAGGGTTGCCCCTGCCCGCCGAAACGCTATCCGCCATAAAAAAAAGTGTGGAAACCGAGTTGCCCCGTTTCCACGCACCGCGCACATATTATTTTCTGCCCCAAATGCCGGAAACGCCCACGGGTAAAATTGACCGTCGTTCTGTATTGGCGGCCATCAGCGAATGGCCCAGATGATGTCTGCCAGGGTGATTGTATCGCGGGCAAAGCTGAGGGCGGTCAGCGCATCGGGGTCGAATTTTCTGACATAGCGATGGATTTTGGTTTGCAGCCAGTCCAGTTCCGCCCGCAATTTCCAGTGTTCCCCATTGTGTGAATCAAACAAAATAATGAACAGCCGGTTGGCGCAGTGCCGCCGCCCTTCGCCGCTTTGGTTTTGGTACAGCCAATGGATGAGCGCTTCGGGGTGCAGCCAGGCAAAATGCAAACTTTGCGGAAAATATTTGGGGAACACAGAGGTTTTGTGGTCGAAGGTGAGGCCGTACAGGGTGAAGTCAACCAGATGGTCACGGGGATTTTTGTTTGGGTGGACGGCGGGCAGTTGGGCAAAAATATATTCAACGCCCTGCGCCGCCCAAAAGTTGAACCAGCGATTGGCGGCATAATTAAAAAAATCACGCGGGTCGGTGTGGGCCGGGCATTGGGTACGGGCCTGCTGTTTCAGGTCGTTCCAGCTACGGGTTGTGTAAATAAAGTCCGTCGCTCTGTCCCACTTGTTGCCTTGTTTGCGGCCCCACGGGGCGAAGGGTTCGGCGGTGCGTTTTTTCAGCTCGCGTTCAAGGGCTTGCAAATCCATAATTATTGCATCGATTGCAGCAAGGCATCCAGCGCATTCTGGTTACAGTAGTCTGCGGCCCCCTGCGCCAGTATGAATACATTTCTGTCAGACAGGGAAATCAGGCCGCTCATTTGCCGGTAGGCTACGCCGTCGGCATTGGTTCCTGTCCGAAACGTGAGGGTTACTTCCCGGTCCTGAATGGTTCGCGTTTCGATGTGGTCAAATGACAGGTTCAGTTGTCGAACGGAGAATTGTTGTTGCAGGTCCAGTTCCAGTTGTTTTTGCAAAAGGGTCTGGTCAAAATCGGCTGAAGCGGGCACGCGCATAAGCATAATCATCATCTCGTCGGCTTCGGTCAGATTGGCGGGGGCAATAGCCACCATTTCGGTGCCGAACAGCCGCATACCGGCCACTTCGGTGTAGCCGGCGGGCAGGGTATAAGCGGCCACAGAGGCCCCCAGCGTTTGCAATTGGGCCGGGTCCGTCACCAGCGAGCGGCCCAGAAACCAGCTTCCCAACAGGGCAAGGCCCCCGCAACAGACGCAGGTCATAAAAAAGAGGGTGATAAAGGCGATGACAGATTTTTTTCGACGAGTCATAGGTCTGTTCAACTAATCTTTTAACTATTCAGCCATAAGTATTTGTAACGATAAACAGCGCTCTTTTGCCGGTTTCCCCCCTCAGTCTCCTCTCACAGAGGGGGAAGATTTTACTTCCCCCCTTGAAAGGGGGGAATGAGGGGGGAGTGAATAATCACTAATCTTTTTCGTAAGGTTGCCCGTCGGCGGCGGGGGCAATGGCCCGGCCCACCACCCCGGCCAGCACAATCATGGTAATCAGGTAAGGGGCGGCCAACAAAAATTCGGAGGGGAAGCCGGGAATGAGGATTTGGATTTTTTGCTGGAATGAATCGGCAAAACCGAACAGCAGCGACGCGCCCAGCGAGCCGAGAGGCGTCCACTTGCCGAAAATCATGGCCGCCAGGCCGATAAAGCCCCGCCCGCCGGTCATCACTTCGTCAAACTGGCCCACCCGCCCGATGGTGAAGTAGGCGCCGCCCAGGCCGGCAATCATGCCGCTCATGATAATATTGATGTATCGCACCTTGAAAACGTTCACCCCCAGGGTATCGGCGGCTTTGGGATGCTCACCCACGGCAATGGTGCGCAACCCCCAACGGGTGTAAAACAAAACCACATGCTGAACAATCAGCACGGCAAACATAAGGTAGGGCAAAATATTAACGCTGAAGAAAACCGGCCCAATAACCGGAATATCGCTTAAAAGCGGAATGTGAATCGGCTGAAAAATGCTGGAGTTGTTCAACGAATCGTTGACGTTGGGGTCAATGAAAAAGCGTTTGACGATGAAACTGGTGGTGCCGGTAGACAGGATATTGATGGCCGTGCCGCTGATAATTTGGTCAACCTTAAACTGGATGGACAGGATGCCGTGCAATCCGCCCAAAATACCGCCGACAATCATGCCGCCCAGCAAGCCCAGCCACAAGCTGCCGGTGGCACTGGCTACCATCACAGAGGCCAGGGCTGCGGCCAGCATCATGCCTTCAATGGCGATGTTGATGATGGCGGCCCGCTCGGCGATGACGCCGCTGAATGCGCCCAGAGCAATGGGCGTGGATCGAATCAAGGTGGCCTGAAGCATACCCACCAGGTTAAACGACCCGTCTCTGGCAGCCCAGGCCAAAAAAGCCAGCACAAACAAAAAGAACACGCCGGAAAAAACAAAGGCGTATGATTTAAATCCTCTGGCAAGTTGCCAGCCCCCCAAAAACAGGGCAATAAAGCCCAAAGCGTACAAGACCGGCTGGGTAGGGAAGGCCAAATCCGGGATTTTGGGGGCATTCGAGGTGAAGCCGGGGTTCAGGCCAAACGTGGTGGTTTGGCCGCTCTGCGAATTCAGGGCAAACAGGCCGAGGATAGCCGCCCCAAACAAAAGAAACACAATCCCAAAGATAGCGCGGCGTTTCCTTTCAGCAGTGGTAAGCGCCTGTATTTGAACTGTTGCGGTTGCGACACTCATAACTTACTCCAGAAAGCGATGAATAACGATAGGACTTACGCAGTTGCGGCATTTTACCCCCCTCAGTCCCTGATGAAGAAACCACTTCGCGCCCTCAAGCGGGGGGAAGTTAGCTCCTCCCCCGCTGTCGGGGGACGCGAAGCGGGGAGGGGGTAGAACACCGTGATTTACCGCAAC
>JAJRUC010000425.1 GCA_024278015.1 Chloroflexota bacterium | reverse complement strand
CAGATATGTGCCGTACCCGCTGAGCACATACGCCAATAAAATGGTGAAATTGCTCGCCAGCGTCAGATTCAAGCCCAGCAGCAGGGGCAGCCCCAGCAGCGCATTCTGGAAATTGTAGGTGTACAGCACCAAATCAATCCCCAGCGGGAAGAAAATGTCGGCAGTGTGCAGGGGCGACATTTGCAAATTGAGCAGGTTGTATTTGAAGCGCCAGATGTTCCACACGAAGGTGGATTCATCGAACGCCCACGTTGCCGTGCCGGGGAACGCATCGCCGAAATGGCGCACCCACGGATACGTGAGCAGCAGCGTCAGCAGGATGTAAAGCGCCAAAATGATGAGTTGCAGTCGGGTTCGTTTCATAATGCCGATTATAGCGATTTTCGGGCAAAATAAAAACCCGACAGCGCGGAATGGCGGCCGGGTGGACGGGGAAAATGGCACACGGATAAAACGGATTTTGCGGATTGGCGCAGATTCAAGAAAATGTAATTTTCAAAAATCCGTGTCATCCGCGCAATCTGTGCGCTATTGATGCGGCAGCCCTCGGCACACTACTTTTTTTGGCGGTAGAGGGTGGGGTCTACCACCGAGGCCATCGCCTGGGCCTTGAGCCGGTTGCCCAGAAAGCGGTTGACTTCCAGCGCGGGTTCCAGCGGATTTTTCAGCACCCGGTTGTAGCTGATATACAACACCGCCACATTCGGCTGATTGTGCAGCCACGTTTCTACTGCCTTCAAATGTTTGGCAAAGTACTGCGTCAATTCCTCATCGCTCACCCGGTCGGTCGGTTCCCCCCGGCGAATGAGCATCTGTTTTTGCGAGGCCAGAATTTCTTCCGGGCGGCGGCGCATAAAGATGACTTTGTATTCGTAATCAGGGGGCAGGTATTTCAGCAGCGCGGAAATAACTTTCACCGATTTGCCCTGCGCATCGGCGACCCAGGCCGTATCGCCTTTATCCAGCTTTTTTACGCGCTCAAATTCATAATATCCTTTGGGATTATCTTCATCGGCGGCCCGGATTTTGTCGGTGATGGGCGGCAGGCCGCCTGCTTCCAGCATCTTCATCATCATTGACGTGCCGGAACGGGGCAAGCCGGAAACAACGGTGACGGTTTTGGTCGATTTTCCCCCGAATAATTTTTTCAAAAAACTCATGGTGATATTCCCTTTTGCAGTTGTACATTCAACCTGAATTAGAGTAGCCTGGGTTCGGAGTTATTTTTAATCGCCAAAAGGGGTAATTTTACTCCGGAAATTGCAACCATCATTCCCGCCTGTGCCCGTTGTGTGGGTGCGAAGGCGGGAATCCGGCATTTTTCTTCCGAAATGACAAAAACTCCGCACTGAGGCTATTCCGGGCCGGCTATTTGAGCCGGGCCAGCAAGGTGGGGATAAGCCGGTCGAGCAAATCGTTGTACTGCGTGGTTCCCAACCGGGCAATGACCGCCGCCTTGATTTTTGCTGCCGGGTCGGTATCGGCGGGCGCGGGTTCGGCGCGGGTGGCCGGCAGCAAAGATGCGTTAGAGGCCACTGCTATCCGGCCCAGCCCACGCTTCATCGGCGGGCCGGCGCGCACCTTTACCTTTTTCATTTTAATGCCCAACGCTCTGGCTTTGTCCTGAGCCAGGTCGGTGATAACCACGTTATCATCCACTTCAATTTCTGTGACGCCTTGAGCAAACATGGTTTCGATGTCGCGCTCGGTGTAGAAGACCTTCATAGCATTGCTCCTTGACCGAGGTTAGCCGGCTCGTCCTTCCAGCCCTTCGATGGCGGCGATAGCGGCAGCCTGGGCGGTTTTCATTTCTGATTCTGTGCCGCTCATCCACATGCGGCCAAAGCGCCCAATTGAAGAGACGTGAATGAGTTTGATATTGGCCCGTTTTTCGGCTTCGTTGGCGGCGATGTTGATGTAGGCGGCGGGCGCCACTTCAAGCACCAGCAGCGTTTCGCTGGCTACCAGCATACTGCCCCGTCGAAAGCGGTTCAGCAATTGCGCCTGATAGGGGTCAACATTGGTAATGAGTTGGGCGGAGGCCACGTGGGGTTTGAGGCGGTCTTCCGGCGTAAGGCCCAGCCGGCTTAAAACTATTTCGCCGGCCTGGATGACGGCTTGCTGGGAGTGGGAATGGATTTCAAACATACCAAATTCCCGTTCAACCACCTGCGCTCCGGGGCGGGCTTCGGTAGATTTGACGGCAATGTCAACCAGCCGAAACACCTCGTTGCCGGGAGCGGCTTCAATGTAGAGCGACGCCATGCCCTCAATCATCAGGTCGCCCTGGGTGACAGTACCCACAAAACCGGCGTATTGCGGTTGGGTTCGGTCTAAATAACAGTACACACGGAGTGAAAAATCACCAGCCATAATTTACCTCGTTTACTTTTGATATATTGTGCATGGCTACGCCCAGTGGCGTAACAAACAGGGGATAACCGGGAATCAGGGTTTTGATGCCCGTCACATTTTGCACTACTTTGTCGATACCGGCAAAACAGACCGTGCCGCCCACCAGATAGATGGTATCGACAGGGTGGGCCTGAATGTGGCGGGCCACGATGACGCCCACTTTTTCCATAACCGGGCGCACCACCGGAAACAAGCGCCGGTGCTGCCGCGAATCCTTCTTCAGCGTTTCCGCCTGTTCAAACGGAATATCCAGCGCCCCGGCAATAACCAGCGAAAAATGGGTGCCGCCGGTCGGCTCGTCGGCGGTGTAAATTACCTCGCCATCCTTGAAGATAGCCACGCCGGTTGTGCCGCCGCCCACATCAACCACCGCCCCGTTTTTAATTTGCAGCACGGCGTTGGCTGCCGTCGGTTCATCGACGGTTTGCTCGCAGTTCAGCCCGGCGGCCTCCACCACATGCCGGGTGGCCTGCACTTCTGAAAGGGGCACGCCGGGCGGGTAGGTAGTGGCGGCAGAGGTCAACTCAAACCCCAGACGGGCTTCAAGGCGCTCTTTCAGCTCGCTGAGCAAGCGAATGGCTCCGTGAAAATCGACCACCAGCCCGTCGCGCACAATTTGGGCAAACCGATATTCGCCGGCCAGGGGCTGCATGGCCTCATCCAGCACCACCATAACGGTGTACGCCGTGCCCAGGTCAACGCCCACGTGAACCCTGGGTCTGGATTTTTCCCACGGGTATTCGTCATCGGCGGCGGGCGGCTGGGCCATCACCTGGGCCGGCGAATGGTCATTGTTCATAACGGCCCGGGTTTGGGCCAACAATGCGTCCAGATGCGGGTTCATCATCAGCGCGATTCCCAGTCAGCCGGAAAGGCGACGTAAAACACCTTCGCGTAGCTGGGCGAACCGAAAAAGATTTGGCTCCCTTTGGGGATGAAAATGACATCGCCCGGATTGCCCATCACGGTTTGGCCGCCCTTGCGCACTTCCAGTTGCCCCTCAATGACATAATCAATCTCGTCGTAGTTGAGCGTCCACGGAAACGAACCTTTGCCCCAGGTCATAAATCCGGCGGCCAGCGGCGAGCCGTGCGCGGCGGTGATAACATCGGTCACATGGATGTCCATTTCCGGGCGGCCCACATCAAAGGCGAAGGGGGTCATATTCACCTCATCGGCCTTGACCAGTTTGAGAGGCCGGCCGGGGCGACTGTCTTTGTTCAGCAAAGGCGGCAACGGATAATCGCCGGGAGATTCCCCCTCACGATGAATCTGGATGTTCAATTGGTGGGCCACGTCAAGGGCTTCCGCTGTAATGCGGTCATCGGGCGACAGCAACAAATAACGGCGACCCTCTTCGGCCAAACAACGAATATCGGCGGCAGAGAAAAATTCTCTCACAACCGACCTCCTTTTTTAGTGAATAACTCATGTTACGCAGTCTGTAATTTGACAAAATTCTATATCTCACAGTGTGCATTTTACCCCCTCCCCCTGACCCCCTCCCCCAAATTTGGGGGAGGGGGTAAAAGAGGGTGAGCGAGGGGGACGAAGTCCCCCTCGCTTTCTATCACTCCCCCCTTCCCTATGGGAAGGGGGGACACAGGGGGGATGGGGAATATCTAAAATTACAAGTTTTTCGTAATAATTTCAATTATTCCATTCAGGCAATTTTTCAACTGCGTAACATCAGTT
>JAJRUC010000424.1 GCA_024278015.1 Chloroflexota bacterium | reverse complement strand
CCGCATCCTCAACAATGCCGGGATGAGGCTGGTCATCACCGCCCGCCGCGAAGACCGCCTGCGCCAACTGGCCGCCCAACTGACCGGGGCCGTCATTGTGCCCGGCGACATCACCAACCACGCCCTGCCCCAAACCCTCATTGACGCCGCCCTGGAATCATTCGGGCGCTGCGACGTCGTCATCAACAACGCGGGCATTATGATTGCCGCCCCCATCGAAACACTTGACCTGGACAAAATGAGCCGCATGATTCAGGTGAATATTGATGCTGCCTTCCGGTTGGCCTATACCGCCCTGCGCTACTTCAAATCCGTCAACCGGGGCTATCTCATCAACATCTCCAGCATTTTGGGCACCAAAATCCGGCCCACGGCGGGCGCATACGCCGGCACCAAATTCGCCGTCGAAGCCCTGACCGAAGCCCTGCGGGTGGAACTGGCCGGCACCAACGTCAAAATCTCCAGCGTGCAGCCCGGCCTGGTCATGACAGAACTGCACGATGAGTTTCCGGTGCATCCCAAAGACAGCCTGAACATCCAGCACCCCCTCCAGCCGAAAGATATTGCCGGGGCCATTCGCTGGCTGCTGGAGCAACCGCCCCATGTGCGCGTGCCGAAGGTGATGCTCACCGCCGGGGAACAAGCCCTGTAAATTACGCCGGAACGTGACCTGTCCGGTCACAACTGAAATTTCTGCCCGGCAAAAACTTTGTTGACTTACGCAGTTGCGGTAAATCACGGTGTTCTACCCCCTCCCCCGGCCGGGGGAGGAGCTAACTTCCCCCCGCTTGAGAGCGCGAAGCGGTTTCTTCATCAGGGACTGAGGGGGGTAAAATGCCGTAACCGCATAAGTCCTAACTTTGTTGACTAAACATCACGATAATGTTATACTCGCCTTTGTTTCAAATTCCTGACCCTATTTTATTTTCTTGAGGAGGAGGCTTTACAACATGAGGAGAAAAAGCAGTTGGTTGTTACTATTATTGGTGGTTTTGGCGTTGGCTTTGGCCGCCTGTGGGGGGCAAAGCGCCTCAGACAGTAAAACGGAAAAGATGACCATCAAACTGGTCGAAAATTCCTGGACCGGCTCACAGGTGAACGTGGCCGTGGCTAAAATTTTGCTGAAAGACCAGCTTGGCTACCCCACCGAAATTGTCACCCTGGATGAAAACGCGCAATGGCCGGCCCTGGCCGCCGGCGATTTGCACGCCAGTCTGGAAGTGTGGCCCTCCGGCCACGCCGACAACATGAAAAAGTACATCGATGAACAAAAATCGGTGGAAAACGGGGGGCTGCTTGGCCCGATGGGCGTTATCGGCTGGTTTATGCCCAGCTATATGCTCAACGACCACCCTGACCTGGCCACATGGGAAGGCTTCAAGGACCCGGCCATCGGCAAACTCTTCAGCAGTGCCGAAACAGGCGACAAAGGCCAGTTTCTGGCCGGCGACCAGAGCTGGGTGCAATATGATGAGGACATCATCAACAACCTGGGCCTCCCCTTCCAGGTGGTTTACGCCGGCTCCGAAGAGGCCCTGCTGGCCGCCCTCGATTCCGCCTACAGCCGCCAGGACCCGATACTCTTTTACTTCTGGACGCCACATTCGGCTTTTGCCCGCTATGATTTAACGCAGGTTGAACTGCCCGCCTACAGCGATGACTGCTACGCCAAAGCAGATTCCGGCGGCGTGGATTGCTCCTATCCCGCCGATGACCTGTTCAAAATTTTCTGGTCCGGTTTAAAAGATGAAGCACCCGACGCTTATCAGCTTTTGAAAAACTTTAACTACACCACCAAAGACCAAATCAGCATGATGGCCGCCGTAGAATCTGAAGGGAAAACCCCGGAAGAAGCGGCCCAGGCCTGGATAGATGCCAACGAAAGCGTCTGGAAAGCCTGGCTGCCGTAACAGTCATCTAACGTATGGCGTAAATGAATGGCTAATTGTAGTAGGGGCGGCTCGCGAGCCGCCCCTACATTTTTTGCAAAGATAGTCTGGCAACTCGTAAAACCGGCTACTCACTCTCGCGTAATGGCGGCTTGCTGATTTTTGGCCCACGCCTGAGTCAGACGGTCCATTATCATGGCAATAATGACAATGGCAATGCCGGCTTCAATGCCCCGGCCGGTTTGATTCTTCGCCAGGCCGATAACCGCTTCCAGGCCCAGACCGCCGCCGCCAACCAGACCGGCGACGACGACCATCGCCAAAACCATCATCACCACCTGATTCACGCCGGCGGCAATGGCCGGCAAAGCCAGCGGCAATTGCACCTTGAACAAAATTTGCGTGGCCGTTGAACCAAAGGCCCGGGCCGCTTCAACCGTTTCTGCCGAAACCTGCCGGATGCCCAGATTGGTCAGCCGTATGCCCGGCGGCAAGGCGTACAGCACCGAGGCCATAATGCCCGGCACGCGGCCCACGTTAAACAACATAATGACCGGCACCAGATAAATGAAGAAGGGAATGGTTTGCAAGGTGTCCAGAAGAGGGCGCAAAAATGCCTCAAAGACATCGCTGCGAGAAGCCAGCACCCCGACGGGAATGGCAATAATAATGGTGACGATGGTTGCCACAATGACCTGCGTAAAGGTATCGATGCCGTTGGCCCACATGCCCAGCAAACCCATAAAGAACATACCCAGACCGGACCACACCGCCAGTTGCCGGCCCGATACCGCCCACGCCGACAAGGCAATCGCCAAAATAACCAACGGCCACGCCAGCCAGACGGTGAAGAAATTTCGCAACGGGTTTAAACCGTAAATCACCAAAAAATCGCTGAACGGCCCGGTGCCGAAGGGTGTGTTGCCGATTTGATACAGATCGTCTCTGGACCACCGCACCGCCGCATCAACCGGGCCGGTGATGTCGAGTTGCCACGCTTCGGGGAAGCCGCCGAAATCGAATACCCGGACGTTGATGATAACCAGAACCAACACTGTCAGCAATGAGGCAAAGAAGAAGGCGTGCCGGACAAAAAACCGGTCAATCTGCTCTTTTTCCACCGGCTTGGGCCACAATTTACCGGCTGCGGCCACAAGTACCGCCAGGCCGTGAGCCACAATTTCCGCCAGCCGGGCGAAGACCTCCATAATTTCATCCAGCCCGGCTTCAAGGCCGCGAATGAGGCCAACTTTATCCCAGCTATTGGGAAACAGGCGAAACCCTTCGGCCCCTTTATCGGCGTGGGTGGTATCTTGCCGGCTAAAACCGTGGCTGATACGGTCGAGGATGATAGCCATAAAGACAATCGCCAGCCCGGCTTGCATCCCATGTCCCACCTTCAACCGCTGCAAAGCGACAAGGACTTCCCGGCCCAGGCCGCCCGCGCCAATCAACGCGGCAATGACCACAATGCCCAGGGCCATCATAATAGTTTGATTAACGCCGGTCATAATGGTGGGCATCGCCAGCGGAAGTTGCACCTTGAACAAAATCTGGCCGGGGGTAGAGCCGAAGGCGCGGGCCGCTTCTACGGCGGGCGGCGACACGCTGCGAATGCCCAGGCTGGTCAGCCGGATGGCCGGGGGCAACGCATAAATGATAGTCGCCACCACACTGGGCACCCGGGCAATGCCGAAAAAAAGCACTACGGGGAT
>JAJRUC010000423.1 GCA_024278015.1 Chloroflexota bacterium | reverse complement strand
TGGCACAGTGAGCGCCTATCTGCGTTTTTCCAAACCGTGGCGCAAACTGGAGCAGGAAACGGCCGATACCTGGCTGCAAAAATGGTACGGCCGTAAAATCTACGAAACCGCCTGGCGTCCCCTGCTCATTGGCAAGTTTGGCCCCTATTATAAGGAAGTAAACATGGCCTGGATGTGGGCCAGGTTGCACGTGCGCAGTCCCAGACTGGGCTATTTTGAGGGCGGCTTTCAGGCGTTTGTGGACCGGTTAACGGCCGTCGTCCAGGAACGGGGCGGCGAACTCAAACTGAACTGCCCGGTACAAGCCATCCGCCCGGAAGCAGACGGCCGTATCACCGTCACTGCCGACAATCATTTACGCACCTACGACGCCTGTCTGGTGACCACGTCGCCCCATCTGTTCAGCCGTATGGCGCCCGATTTACCGTCCAGCTATCTGGAACAATTACTCAAACTGAAGAGTATGGGGGCAGTGGTGATGACGTTGGCTTTGACACGGCCGTTGATGCCCGAAACCCACACCTACTGGCTCAACATCCCCGCCAACTCCCCCGACAAAAGCCAAAACGACATCCCCTTCCTGGCCCTGGTGGAGCACACCAACTACATTGACCGGCAGCATTACGGCGGCGATCACATCATTTACTGCGGCGATTATGTCAAGTCAGATCACCCTTACATGAGCCTGAGCCAGGCGGAATTGCAGGAAGCATTTGTGGCCGCCCTGCCCCAAATCAACCCGGAGTTCCGGCCGGAATGGGTGCGGAAAAGCTGGCTATATCGAGCGGCCTACGCCCAGCCGGTACCCCTGGTCAACCATTCGCGCAACATCCCGGACATTCGCACGCCCATCCCCGGCCTTTATTTTGCCAGCATGAGCCAGGTTTACCCCTGGGATCGGGGCACCAATTACGCCGTGCAGATTGGCCGAAATACGGCCAATCTGATGCTGGATGACGCCGCAGGGCTGCCGGTGGCTGAACGGCCGTTGAAAGTACAAATGTAAGCTGGGAAAACTAACCTGCCATGTGGTATTGTTGAGATTGGTTCAATTTTGAAAATTGAACCAATCTGAAAAATTACAAGTTGAATTTGTTGCCATAAATGATCCTGATTGCCCGAAAACAACACTTAATTCAGGGAAATTCGTGAAATTCGTGGCAGATGTTCTATAGGAGTTAATCAAATGAAGATAATTGTTGTTGGTACCGGGTTTGTGGGGCTGCCTCACGCGGCCGTTTTGTCTGAAGCAGGGCACGAAGTTTACGCTTACGACATCGATCCCCAAAAAATTGCCGCTTACGAAAGCTGCGACCGTTCCCAAATTGAATATTATGTCAATGAACCGGGGCTGGCGGCAGCCATCGCCGAAACCCACAACCGCTACCTCTTTTTCACCACCGACATCAGCGAAATCGCCCGTGACGCCGACGTCTTTTTCATGTGCATCAACACCCCTCCCATGCGCAATGGCGCGACCGACCTGAGCTACTATCTCAACGCCGCCCACGATATTGCCGCGCTGCTGGCCGAGCGGGAAAGCGATAATCGGGTGATTCTGGTCAACAAAAGCACCGTCCCCGTAGGCACAGCCCGCGTGCTGGAGAATATCCTGAAGGAGCATGGCGTCCGGAATTTTGGCGTGGCTTCCAACCCGGAATTTTTGGCGCAGGGGAATGCCATCGAAGGCTCCCGCCGGCCGGATCGCGTCGTGGTGGGGGCAGACACGGAAGAAGATTTCCAGATTTTACGCCGGGTTTATTCCCAGTTTGTCAACCACGTGCGCATCAAATATGTGGAAACGACACCGGAAACGGCCGAATCCATCAAATACATGGGCAACACCCTTCTGCTCACCTACATTTCCTTTTGGAACGGTGTGGGGGCGCGGGTGGCGGAAAGCCTGCCCAACGTGCGTATGGAGGATTTGAAGATTGGCGTGACGGCAGACGGCCGTATCAGCACCTGGGGTTCCTACGTGAGCAACGGCGCCGGGGGAAGCTGCTTCGGCAAAGACATCCAATCCCTCATTTACCAGTTGAACCAGGCCGGGGCGTCCACCGATTTGCTCCAGGCGGTGTACAACATTAACGAATACCAGAAAACGTATCTGGTGGATCGAGCCATCCACGAGGCCAACTTCAACTTTAACCAGAAAACAGTGGCTTTGCTGGGACTGGCCTTCAAAAAGCGCACCAACGATATGCGCGATTCGGCCGCGTTGAAGGCGGTAGAAGCGCTGCTGGGCAAAGGCGTCAAGGAAATCCGCGCCTACGACCCGCTGGCGATGGAAGCGGCTCAGGAATATTGGTTCAACCCGGAAAAGAATCACCTGCTGGAGCGCATCACCTATCACGAGTCGGCCCAGGAAGCGCTGCGGGGCAGCGACGCCGTTTTCATCTCCACCGATTGGGAGGAGTTCCGCGGCCTGTCCCGCACAATTGAGAAGACGGTAGCCCCGCCCTATCTGGTCATTGACGGCCGTCGCATGATGCCCGATTATGAGATGCTGGTGGAAAAAGGGTATGACTTCCTGGCGGTGGGCAGCCCTTTCCTGCCGGGCAAGGCCGTTGTCACCCAATCGTCGGACAACGGGGTAGCCGTGGAACTGGAACCGGCCTGAGTTAATAACGATTGCTTGTTGACCGCTGATGGTTGTTACGGCCGTCAGCGGTTTTTTGATCCAATTATTGCCTATTGCGCGTTATGCTGATAAAAAAGGGTATGGACAACCCACCCCACCCCGGCGAATTTATTCAGGAAGTCTATCTGGCACCGCTTGGCCTGAGTTACCGGACAGTAGCGGCCAAACTGCACGTTTCCCCTTCCACTTTCAGCCGTCTGATTAAAGGCCAAAGCCGGGTGACGCCGGAAACGGCCCTGCGCCTGTCCAAAACGTTGGGGCGCTCGCCGGAAAGCTGGCTGGCCATGCAAAGCAAATATGATCTTTGGCAGGCGCGCCAGAG
>JAJRUC010000422.1 GCA_024278015.1 Chloroflexota bacterium | reverse complement strand
CGTCGATGGCGTTAAACTGCTTTCTGAAGGGCGCTCCGGGGCGATTTCTGTGATTGGGGTGGGGCCTGTCGGTTCAATGTGGCATCCTCACCCGGCCGTATACATGGAAAAAATAGTAGTTGACCGCCTGGTGGCCCCCGGCCTGGTGCCGGAATGTCTGGACGCGCCCGCCGCCTGGACATTGGCCCTGATTGCCCGCCTCAAGCAAAAGCCGGTCAGCGATTTGCTGGTTTTTATGCTGGAACGCCCCCGCCACAAGGAACTCATCCGCGAAATGCGGGCCACCGGGGCCAGGGTGTGGCTGCGGGCCGATGGCGACATTGCCGGCGCGTTGGTGGCCGCCTCTCCCAATTCAGATATCGATGCCATGTTCGGCACCGGCGGCGTGCCGGAGGGAGTTATTGCCGCTTGCGGCATCAAGGCTCTGGGCGGGGCCATTTTGGGCCGTCTGAATCCGCAATCTTCACAGGAAAAACTTGACGTGCGAGCCGCCAATTTAAGCACCACCCAAATTTTAACGTGCGACCAACTGGTCACCAGCGACGAAATCTTTTTTGTGGCTACCGGCGTAACCGACGGCTTTTTGTTAAAAGGCACGCGCTATTATGGCGATTGGGCCGAAACGCAATCGCTGGTGCTACGCGCCTCTACCGGCACGCACCGGCTTATTCACACCGACCATTCTATCAAGAGGCTGTTCAGGGGCTTGCGTTGACACAGCCTATTTGGGAAAAAACGTACTCAGCCAGGCTTCCAGCGGCGTTTGGCCCTGAACGGCGGGCGGCCTTAAGGCAGTCAGGTTGCCCGTTGCCGCCGCAACCCCATCAGAGGCCAGGGGCGTAGCCAAAATAATCACCACCGTTTCGCCGGGCTTGCTCCATTTTAACTCGTTGCGAGCCACTTCTTCAATGTAGGCATCGCTTTGCACGTAATCCAGCCGGGCCAGCAACGCATCGTGCGCTTTCGTCAGGGCTTCAACCTGAGTGGTGAGCTTCTCCTCTGCGCGTCGAACCTGATACCCGCGCGCGGCCCGCTGCCCAAAATCTACCGTCAACAGAACAACCATACTGACCGCAAAAATCACAACCATTTTTACAAGGGGCAGTTTAATCGGTTTGCGTTTTCTGGTTGATGGTGTCACAATGGCCTCGACGGATTTCACTTACCATAATTAGTTTACCATAATACACCAGAATCGTCATATCGTCAACCCGTTTTTTTACGATTAACCGGACTGCTGCCATGCGTATCGCTTATTTTATTTCTCCCCACGGATTTGGACATGCCGCCCGCGCTTCGGCGGTGATGATGGCCTTGCTCAAATTGAATCCCGCCCTGCATTTTGATATTTACACCCAGGTTCCAACATGGTTTTTTGAGCAGACCCTGGCCGGGCGCTTCACCGGTCATTCCCTGCTGACCGACATCGGTCTGGCTCAAACCAGCGCCCTGACCGAAGATGTGCCGGAAACGGTGCGGCGTCTGGACAGGATGCTCCCCTTCAACGAGAACTTGCTGCGTCGCCTGGCCGGCGAATTGCGCGGGCAGCGATGCCGGGCCGTGCTGTGCGATATTGCCCCGATGGGCATTATGGCCGCCCGGTCGGCGGGCCTGCCTTCGGTTTTGCTGGAAAATTTTACCTGGGACTGGATTTATCGGGGCTATCTGAGCCGGGACGGGCGGCTGGCCTGGTTTATTCGCTATTTGGCGGGCGTTTTTGCCCAGGCCAATTTCCATATTCAGGCCGAACCGTTTTGCGACGATACCGCCCCCGTCAATTTACGCGCCCGGCCTGTTGCCCGTCCGCCCAAAACGCCCCCGCCCAAAATACGTCGGGCGTTGGGCATCCCCGCCGATGCGGCGGTGGTGATGGTCACAATGGGCGGTATGCAGTGGGATTACGCTGATTTGGCATCCGAATTGGCTGAACTGCCGTACTATTTTATCATTCCCGGCGGGGCAAAGGCTGTGACAGTGCGCGATAACATAATTTTGCTGCCGCACCGCTCTGCTTTTTTCCACCCCGATTTGATTGCCGCCGCCGATGCGCTGGTGGGCAAAGTGGGCTACAGCACCCTGGCCGAAGTGTACTATGCGGGCGTACCCTACGGCTACGTGACCCGCCCGTATTTTCAGGAATCGCAGGTGATTGCGGCTTATGTGCAGCAAGAAATGGCCGGTTTGCCCATCAAGCCGGATGCGTTTCGGGCGCATCAGTGGGTGAAGCGCCTGCCGGAGTTGCTGGCCTTGCCGAAAATCGGGCGGGCCGGGGCAACCGGGGCGCAGCAGGTCGCCCAATTTATCATTGAGCAGGTTTTGCCTCCGCACAAAAAGCAGGGGCGCGATGCGTCGCACCCCCACGGATTGGATTCTTCTCCCTCCCCCATTTGTGGGGGAGGGCAGGGAGGGGGGAAAAGAGGGTCAGTTTAGCGCCAGTTCCGGCTTCGGGGTGGATACCTTGTCTGCCACGGTGGCGGGCAGCGGATTTCGCAGGGCGTTTTGCAACACATCCTCAATAGTTTCGGCGGTGATAAAGGTTATCTCCCGCCGAATATCTTCCGGCACGTCATCCAGGTCGATTTCGTTGCGTTTGGGCAAAATGATGGTGGTCAGCCCGGCCCGATGCGCCGCCAAAATCTTCTGTTTCAGCCCGCCGATGGGCAGAACCTGCCCCCGCAGGCTAAGTTCGCCGGTCATGCCCACCTCTGCCTTGACGGGGTTGCGCGTCATCAGCGATACCAGGGCCGTAGCCATCGTCACCCCGGCAGAGGGGCCGTCTTTGGGAATAGCGCCGGCGGGCACGTGCATATGAATATCGGTATTGTCAAATAATTTGGGGTCAATCCTGAACTGGCCCATATTGGAACGGACATAGCTTAAGGCAATCTGGGCGCTCTCTTTCATCACATCGCCAAGCTGGCCGGTCAGGGTCAGGCGGTCTTTGCCGGGCATGCAAGAGGCTTCGATGAACAGCACATCGCCGCCGACGGGCGTCCAGGCCAGGCCGGTAGCCACGCCCGCTTTTTCGGTGCGCATGGCGGCTTCAAACTGAAACCGGGGCTTGCCCAGATAATCTTTTATCACTTCCGGGGTGATGGCGGTTTCGCCGGCTGCCGCTGAATTTTTTGCGACTTTGGTGGCGACTTTACGGGCCACTTTGCCGATTTGGCGTTCCAGGGTGCGCACCCCGGATTCGCGGGTGTAGTCTCTGATAATTTGGCGCAGGGCATCGTCAGAAAACGAAATTTCCGATTCGGTCAGGCCGTTGCTGATAATCTGGCGGGGGACAAGGTACCCTTTGGCGATTTCAACTTTCTCGTATTCAGTGTAGCCGTCAAGCTGGATAATCTCCATGCGGTCACGCAGGGGCGGGGGGATGGTTCCCAGCGTGTTGGCGGTGGCGATGAACATGACTTCGCTCAGGTTAAAATCCACATCCAGATAGTGGTCGCGGAAGGCGTGGTTTTGTTGCGGGTCCAGCACTTCCAGCAGGGCGCTGCTGGGGTCGCCGCGCCAGTCGCTGCCCACCTTGTCCACCTCATCAAGCATAAAAACGGGGTTGCGGCTTTCAGCGCGTTTAAGAGCCTGAATGATGCGGCCCGGCATCGCGCCGATGTAGGTGCGGCGGTGGCCCCGAATTTCGGCCTCGTCGTGAACGCCGCCCAGGCTCATCCGGGTGAATTTTCGGTTAAGGGCGTGGGCAATGCTGCGGCCCAGGCTGGTTTTGCCCACCCCCGGCGGCCCCACAAACAGCAAAATCGAGCCGCCGGCCCGGTCTTGTTCTGCAATGTTATCTTCGGTGATATGGCGTTCTTTGCGTAATTTGCGCACAGCCAGATATTCCAGAATACGTTCCTTGATTTTTTCCAGGCCGTAGTGGTCGTTATCCAGCACAGTGCGGGCGTGTTCAATATCCAGATTATCGTCGGTCAGTTTGTTCCACGGCAGTTCCGTCAGCCAATCCAGATAGGTTTTGATGACGCCGTATTCTGCCGCCTGGGGCGGAAGTTTTTGCAGGCGGTTCAATTCTCGTATGGCCTCTTTTTCGGCTTCTTCCGGCAGGCCGATTTCTTCAAACCGGGTTTTGTAATTTGCTACTTCAATGCCGGTTTCATCTTCTTCGCCCAGTTCTTTTTGAATGGCCTTTAGCTGCTGGCGCAGGTAGTATTCACGTTGAATTTTATCCAGTTCGCCCTGGGTTTCAGATTGAATTTTCTCGCTGAGTTCCAGTACGTCCAGTTCGCGGTTCATAATGCGCAGCAGGAAGCGCATTTTGTCGCGCAGGTCATCCTCTTGCAGAATGTTCAGCCGGTCTTCCGGTTCCATGCGCATATTGGCGGCCACAGTGTAAAGCAAAATGTGGGGGTCGTCTGTGTTCTCCAAAAAGTTTACTGCTTCGTCAGGCACCTGAGGCATATATTTGACAATTTCGCGGGCCAGTTTGGCGATGCGGCGGCGCAAGGCTTCAACTTCAATCAGGTTGTCTTCGGCTACTTCATCGTGGATAATGGAGATGCGAGCCTTGTAATAGGGGGTGGTTTGGGTCCATTCTTCAATGGAAAAGCGTTCAAGCCCCTGCACAATAATTTGCAAAGAGCCGTCTTTGGCGTGCAGGCGGCGGTGTATCTTTGCCAGCACGCCGACGGGGTGAATTTCTTCGGGCGCGGGTGATTCTTTTTCCGGAATTTTAGAGATAGCCAGGCCAATGTAGTCGTCGTTGTCGATGGCTTCGTTGACCAGTTTCATCGAGCGTTCAAGGCCAATTACCAGGGGGATGATAACATGCGGCAGGGCCACCATGCCCCGCAACGGTAAAATGGCGAGTTCTTGCGGATATTGGGGGGTTGTTTCTGGATTATTCTGATCTTCCGAGATGTTGGACCAGCTAAACACGGAAGCCTCCTTCTTAAGTGAATTAATGAAGAGGCCGGCACAGATAGCCCCATGTTAAATAGTAGGGAAAGTATACCTGTTTCGTATTAGATTTATGTTAGCGTTGTGTAAAGGTTCCATTAACAGTGTTGTCGAAAGGGCGCTTTTCTTTTATACTTGATTATTATACCAATTACAGCTTGTTTTTGCGACAATACAGAAAGGATACAAAATGAACTATCGAAAATTGGGCCGTTCCGGGCTAAAGGTAAGCGAGTTTTCGCTGGGCTTTTGGGCAACGTATGGCAGTCAGGTGGGGGCGGATGTGGCCAAAGACTGCATGACCACCGCTTATCACGAATACGGCGTCAACTTTTTTGACAACGCCGAAGCCTACGCCGGTAAAGGCGCGGAAGAAATTATGGGCGAAATTATAAAAGATATGGACCGCGCCAAACTGGTGATTTCCAGCAAGTTGTACTGGCCCATGAGCGACGACCCCAACGACCGGGGCCTGTCTCGAAAGCACATTATGGAATCGGTGGAAGGGACGCTCAAACGGTTGGGCACTGATTATCTGGATATGTATTTTTGCCACCGTTACGATGAAGAAACGCCTTTGGAAGAGACGGTGCGCGCTATGGACGACCTGATTCATCAAGGCAAGGTGTTGTATTGGGGCACCTCTGAATGGCGGGCCGGACAAATTACCAATGCCTGTAATCTGGCTAATCAAGGGGGCTGGTACCGGCCCCAGGTGGAACAGCCGCAGTACAATATGTTCCACCGGCATAACGTGGAAAACGAGCTGGCCCCCAACGCCCGTGATTTGGGCTACGGCCTGGTGGTGTGGAGTCCGCTGGCCTCCGGTATTTTAACCGGCAAATATAACGACGGTGTTCCTGAAGGCAGCCGCATAAGTATGGAAAACATGCAGTGGCTTCGGAAACGCATCACGCCGGACAAAATTGAGAAGGTGAAACAGTTGCAGGTTGTGGCCGCAGATTTGGGGGCGACGGTCTCTCAACTGGCGCTGGCCTGGCTGTTGCGCGCGCCGGAGGTGAGCAGCGTTATTACCGGGGCCAGCCGGGTTGAGCAGGTGCATGAGAATATGAAGGCCCTGGATGTTGCGCCCAAACTGACCCCGGACGTTTTGCAGCGCATTGAAGATATTTTGCAAAACGACCCCAATGTTGAAGCGTAATTTCGATTAAACGCCGTCGGGGGGGGGCGATGCGCCGCGCCCCGACGGGCGGTTATTCCGGTTTATAGCGGCCAATGCCCCCTTCGGTTGAAACCCACAAACTGCCGTCCGAGGCGTAGCGCATGGCAAAAACGGCCATGCCGGGCAGGCCGTCGCGGGGCGTAATGCGCTGCCAGCCATCCACCGGATGGAAGTTCCACAGGCCGTTATACCACGTTCCAAACCAAACCGGGCCATCCGGCTGGGCGACAATGGTCATGATTTCGCTTTCGGGCGCGCCGTCATCCGCCGAAAACCGCCGCCATTCGCCGGCCTGACTTTTTTCTGCCAGCCGCCACACGGCATTTCCGCCCCAGGTTCCCACCCACAGGCGGCCTTCGCTGTCCATTGCCGCCGCTTCGATGATTTCCATATCTTCAGGGAAGGGATTGCCCGCCCCCCACGCGCCGTAAACGGTATCGGCGGCCCAGGCCAGCCCGGCCGATTGTTCGTCATCCCCTTGCGTGCCAATCCACACCTCACCGGTGGGGTCGGTGTAGAGCATTTGAATGTACGCGCCGGATACGGCGTCTGTGTAATTGCGCCAGGGCGTATCGGTATCGGCCGGATTGTGGTAGGCCACGCCGGTTTTCGTACCCACCCACAATCCGCCCCGGCCGTCGATGGTCAGGGCGGTGGCGGCGTTGCCGGGCAGGCCGTCTTCGACGGTGAAATGCTTTTGCCCGCCGGAAGGGGCCACGCGCCACAGGCCGTTGTCTGTGCCGAACCACATTGTGCCGTCCGGCTCAACGGCCAGGGCATAGGTTTCGGCGGGGGGCGTGTAGGTTTTCCACGTATTGCGCCGGGGGTCGTACACGGCAATTGTATCGCCGCCCCATTGATCTACAAACCACAGCCGCCCGTCGGCGGTTTCCAGAATTTGTTGGGCGCGATTGAAGGCCGGTTCACCGGCAACTGCCCACTGTTCAAAGGTTTTGCCGTCAAAGCGCACCAGTCCGCTGCCTTCCATCCCCAGCCAGAGGATGCCCTCATCGTCCTGCAAAATACGGGTAATTGGGCCTTCCGGCAAGCCGTCTTTTTCGCCGTAACGTTGCAACTCGTTCCCGTCGAAGGCCAGCAGGGTTTGCTCGGCGGCGCCCAGCCACATTGTGCCGTCCGGCGCGGTATAAAGGGTCGTAACCAGCGTATCGGCCAGTTGTTCGACGGGGTGGAATGTCCGGCCGTCGTACAGGCCCACGCCATGTTTTTCGGTTGCCAGCCACAAATTTTCGTCAGAATCAAGCGCCATGCTCATCAAGCCGACAGCGGGCAGGTTGTCTGCGGCGGCCAGGTTCGTCCAGTTTTCGCCGTCGGGGCTATAGAGCAGGCCGTCGCCATCGGCCAGGCCCGCCAGCAGCTCATGTCTGGAGGTTTCCAGTATGGCAATGGGGCTGGGGGTTTCAATCACATCATCGGGGATGGGTATCGGCTGCCATTGGCCGTCATCGTAAAAACTGAGACCCTCATCGCCGTAGGCTGTGCCGGCAATGACCCGCCCTTCATCCGTTTGAAACAGGCTTAAAACAGAGTTAGAGGCCAGCCCTTCCTCTTCGGTAAACTGCTGCCACGTTTGGCCGTCGTAGCGCAGCACGCCGGCTGAGTCTGTGCCGGCCCACAGGATGTTGTCGGCATCTACCAGCAACGCGGTGATGTTGTGATAGGGCAGGCCGTCGCTGACGGTTAATTTCTGGTACTGGTAATCATGGTAATTCCAGGCAATCAAGCCCCCCGTGGTGCCGACCCACAGAATGTTGTCTTGCAGGGCCAGGGCGGTGACATTTTGGGTATTGGTGTACAGCGTCCAGCCGGGGGGGGCTTCCACGGCGGCGGGTTTCGGTTCGGTTGGGGGCGGCGGCGTGGGAATCAGGGCGGTTGGTTGAGAGGGGGGGGTGGCTTCCTCTGTTTGGGGCCGGGCCGCAATCACCGTGGCAGGCGCGGGCGGGGGCGGGGATTCTTCGTCGTTGGACGGGATTAAAAAGAGGATGGCTGCCCCTGTCAGGAGGGCGATACCCAGCCCGGCAATGGCCCAGCGACCCCATGCCGGGAATTTTTTTTGGGGGATGGCGGTTGCGGCGGATGGGGGGGGCGCTGTTAGGGGCGGCGGGGCGGGCATTTTGCGCAAGGCGGCCATCATGGCGGGAATATCCGGGTAGCGGTCGGCGGGGTTTTTGGCCAGGGCCTTGAGGATAATTTGCTCCAGCGCTTCCGGGATGGCGGGGTTGAGTTGGCGCGGCAGCGGGAGGGGTTCGGTCATGTGTTTGAGCATCACAGCCATCGGGGTTTCGGCCTGGAAGGGGGGCCGGCCGGTTGCCAGCTCGTACAAAACAACGCCCAGCGCGTAAATATCGCTGAGCTTGTCAGCGGGTTGCCCTTCGCCCAGTTCCGGGGCCATATAGGCCGGCGTACCCAAAATCATACTGCCGGTCAGGTTGCTGCTGCCTTCAATCATGCGGGCCAGACCGAAATCGGTCAAAAAAATCTGCCCCCGGGAATCGACCAGCATATTCGACGGTTTTATATCCCGATGCACCACGCCTTGTTCGTGAGCGTAAGCCAGGGCATCGGCCATTTGGTTAAACAGCCGAAAGGCTTCTTCAAGGGGAGGGGTTTTTTGGGCCAGCAAATCGGCCAGTGTACCGGCTTCTACGTAGCGCATGGCAATGTATGTAATGCCGCCGGTTGTCTGGCCGTAGTCAAAGACGGGCAGAATGTGGGGATGTTCCAGCTTGGCAATGGTGCGGGCTTCGCGCTCGAAGCGTTCTACAAAGGCTGGGTCTTGCATAAAATGGGCGGGCAGCACCTTTACGGCCACGTAGCGGTCCATCGAAGGCTGGTACGCTTTGTAGACCGTAGCCATACCGCCCAGGCCAATTTGTTCGATGATGCGATACGGCCCCAGGTTTTGACCAATTAAGTTCGCCATCATACCTCCGGCTATTGTAGATTTTTGTAACTATGCGCCCCCCTCCAACCTCCCCCCGGAATCAGGGAGAGGCTTTCAAGGCCCTCCTTAGTTATAAAGAAGGGAAGTAAAATCCTCCCCCCTTTTAAGGGGGGGACTGAGGGGGGTGAACAGTTAAGTTTTTCTTTTATACTCAACCGCGTCATAAAATAACAGTAACTACTCAGGCATCAGAGATAAAGTTACCAGTTAGAGCGGCTTTGCCATTTTTTACCCCCCTCAATCCCCCCGTTGACGGGGGGAAGTG
>JAJRUC010000421.1 GCA_024278015.1 Chloroflexota bacterium | reverse complement strand
TGGCGCAGGTGTATCTGACGCGAGGGGATTTGGAGCGAGCGCTGGGGCTGTACGAGCAATCGCTGGCAATCCGGGAGCAGGTGGGCGACCTGAAGGGGACGGGGGCGACGCTGGCGCATATGGCGCAGGTGTATCTGACGCGAGGGGATTTGGAGCGAGCGCTGGGGCTGTACGAGGAAACCCTGCAGATATTGGAGCAGGTGGGCGACCTGAAGGGGAAGGGGGCGACGCTGTCCGGGATGGCGAATATTTTTATGGAGCGGGAAGATTGGGATAAAGCGGAGGCGCTGGTCAGCGAAGCGTTGGCAATTGCGCGCCGGTTGCGTGCCAAAGCAGATATTGCTTTCAACACCGTCAAACTGGGGCAAATCGCGCAGGCGCGGGGGGATATTGACGCGGCGCGGGCAGCCTATCAAACCGGATTGAGATTATTTGAGGAACTGGGGATGCCGGAGGCGGGGCAGGTGCGCCGCATGCTGGCGCAGGTTGAGGGGCGGGGGGGTGGGGCGGCTGCGCCGGCGGTGCCGGACAACGCAGACCTCATTGCGCAATTGGAAGCGCAGGTGGCGCAATTGCCGCCGGAACAGCAGGCGCAAATTCGCGCCCTCATCGAACAATTGCAAAATATGTCCCCCGCGGAAATTGAGGCTATGCTCGCCGGCGCTGCCCACGAGCAATTGCAAGCGCAGGCGCAACAAATCGCAGACGCGGCGCGGCAGGCGCGGGCACAGAGCGCGGCGGCACAGCTCATCCCCCAATTGGAAGAAGCCGCCGCCCGGTTCGCGGATGGCGAAGACCCCGGCTCGCCGTATGACCGGCTGGCGCAGTTCACCCGCGCCGTCATCGCCCTGCTGCGGGGAGACGCGCTGCCCCCCGTCTCGGAACAATTCGGAGAACTTTTCGCCGCCCTGCAGCGTGATTTCGGCGGATAATCGTGAAACGTGATACGTGCAACCCTGCTACCCTGTAACCTTTTATGGAGGAATGATGACCCAAAAAATCACCGTCGAATGTCCTGTCTGCCACCACCAATTTGAGGTAGACTTGGACGACCACCAACCCGTGCAAACCGTCTATCGCAACCATGACACCACACCCGAAACGGTTAAAGAATATCGTTTCCGGTGTCCCGAAGACGGCACCTATTTCATCGTGCCGGTCACCATCACGGAGGACTGAGCGATGCCAAACCTCACCGTGGGCGAATCGCGCCCGGAAACCCCGGCGGAAGCCCGCTTGCGCGAGTTTTTCGATGCGCGGGAAAAAGAGAACCTCGCCACCCTGGAAGCGGGGGCGCGGCAAATCATCACGCTGGTCAGCGCATTTTACGGAGTGATTTTCGGTGTGCTGTCGCTGGGGAAGGACAAAATGGAAGCCAGCTTGCAAATCCGGTCGGTGGTGTTTGCGGGCGGCGCGGCAATTTTCGCCCTGCTGGTGGCGGTCATCGCCGCGCTGGTGGTCGTCTTGCCGCTGTGGGGTTACACCGCAGACCGCCGCCTGCCCGCCGAGCAACTCGCCGCATATAAGCGGATGCTCGCGCGGAAAGTGTGGGGGCTGCGGGTGGCGGTGGTCGCCTTCGGCGTGGGGCTGGTCGCCTTCGCCTGGCTCATCGGCGGGGTGCTGTGGTATCGGTAAAGGGTCAATATTACCATCCACAGCGTGCCTGCACCGGTGTGTATTTGCCATTAGCCGAGATTTATAAAGAAGTACCCATTCTTCGCAACAAAACCTTGCAGAAAGATTGCAGCATTGCAATAAAATTGTAATAAAACTGTAATATTTCATAGCGGTTCTTGTGCTATAATGATAACATAGCGAATTGATGCATATTTCTCTGCCTTCCAACATAATTACAATGCACGTTTTCCATAAATAGTACACGGGGTGTACAAATAGAACCACGCGCACAGATCCTACATATTTTTCTGCGCTATGTTGTGGTATCAATTTTCTATTGATGTAACCAATTATTTGCCTTTTGCTAAGGGGAGAAAAAATGTCCAACCGCCACCCGATTTACCGTTTGTTCAGCCTATTTACCATCTTGAGCATGTTGCTCTCGCCGTTGAGTCCGCTGGCAAGTGTGGCATTCGCATCCACACCGAGCGACGCATCCGCATCCGTTCCGCCAAATAACCCCGGTGTCCTTTTCCGCACCACGGTGACGTTACGCCAACCCACTGACCGCGCCCGGCTGGATAAGCTGGGCGTTGTAGTCTTGGAAGCCTCTGCCGCCGGTGGCGACGAAACCGCGCAAGTGCTGGTCACTGCCGACCAACTGGCGGCGCTGGCGCGGTTGGGTTTCCAACCCCGCGCCACCGACAGCGTGACCGCTATGCTTGACCGCCAGCCGACCGCGCTGCTGGCGCCGCTGGCGGAGAAAGCCCGCGCCACCGAAGCCGCGCTGAAAACTGCCGACGGCGATGCGCCGCTGTTCCGCTCTCTCGATACCGCCGCCGAGCCGCTGGCAGACCTACGCACCACGGTGCAATCGCTGAATGCGGAACAACTCGCCGCCGTGACCGGGCTGACCAGCAACGACGATGATGCCGACGGGCTGACGAACACGCAGGAAATCTGGTGGTGTACCGACCCCGCCAACGCCGACAGTGACAACGACGGGGTGAGCGATGGCGATGAAGTGACCGCCGCCAAAGCGTGGCTCAATAACTGGACAGACAGTTACCCTGCCAGCGGCAAGCCCTTCTCCGGTTGGCCCCCCGACCACCCCGACTGTTTTGATGACGATTACGACGGCGTGCCTGACCGGGCGGAAACGTGGGATTTGGGCTTGAACCCCAACCGCGAAAGCACCGACCGCGACAAGTTCGATGACGGGCAGGAACTTTTTGGCACCACCAACTGCCCCGGCAGCGGCGGCTATTGCGGCTATGGTGTCCTGCCGCGCAACGAAGACTGGGGCACCATTACCGCCCAAATGCCCGCCTGGGTCAAAGCGCCGGGCAACCACCCGCTGGTGGCGGCGTTCCCCGTGCCGGAGGTGGATGTGCTGGAGTCGTCTTTCCACGTGGAGACGGTGACAATGGTGACGACGGACCACACGATTGCCAGTGGAACGGAAAAAACATACAGCACGGCGAAAACGGAGGGAAATAGTACGAGTGTTGCAAATACGCAAACATGGAATGCATGGGAAGAGATATCTGATGCCACAACAACGGTCCAACTACGTGCATCCCACAGTAATGCACCAGCACTTTCCGCAAAATCTATGCAGACGAGTACTTGCAAGGGTCCGAAGTGCCGAAAGATTACAAGTGCAGAACTATTGGGACTTGACCCAAGTGCATGCGTGGGAAGAAATCAAAATTATGGGAATACACTTGGTATTAATGCCGGTGGTCAAGCGGGTTTACCTTTCGTTGGCAAGGTTAACATTGAAGGAAGTTATGATCATTCATGGGGAACATCATATGATGAGAGGGGGCCTGTAAGTATATTCTGCAAAATTTATCTTGGCCGCCTATATGCGAATCTTCCTCCCGAACAATTGGAAGATATAAAACACGCCTTAAGCAGGTATAACCTATTGAACGACAATACTGGTGTTCAAAGAACAAACCCCATTACAACAGTGATGCAAAACAAAGTGGCTGTTGATGCACATTTCGACACCGATGAGATTGTATCAGGTTTACAAGGGTTGCAGTATACCTACCAACAATCCGGGCAGTTGATAGCAAATAAACTGTATGAAATCGCGTATGTACTGAAAGCACCAAAGCTTACTCATACTGAAAGTAGAGGAACATCTCATGGTGGTTCGCAAACAATAGAACACTCCTCTTACGAAGAACACACCGTCACCAATGGCGAGGCATTTTCCAACCAGCAGTCTTGGGGAACCGCCACGGCGGTGGACTCCGCGCACGCTGCCGACCTGTGGTTTACGTATCAAATCCGCAATACCGGCGACGAGTACGCCCGCGAGATTGCCGACCTCGCTTTCAATATCTACCTCGGCGACCCTTCGGCCAACCCGGCATACACCTATTTTGTCGCGCCGGATGTCGGCGGCGACGGCAAATTCCACAACTTCATGCCCGGCGAATCGCACCAGTACACCTCGGCCCGCATTCCGTTGACGCTGGAGCAGATGAAGGCCATTGACCTCGGCGGACCCATCCGCATTGTGCTGGAAGATTACACCTACGGCATTGACGAACTCTTCTATCAGGACGCGGTGAATGCCGGCGTGCAACTGGCGATTGAAGACGGGGTGGACGACGGCGACGAAGCCATCGACACCTACCTCATCCCCACCTGGGG
>JAJRUC010000420.1 GCA_024278015.1 Chloroflexota bacterium | reverse complement strand
TCCAACGCCGGGGCGGGAATGACCAGGTCCCGGCGGCCGTTGGGGATGATTAATCGTTGCCCCACCGCCGGCGAATTGGGCGCGGTCAGGCCGTTGGGCGGATAGTTGCTGATGTCCACTTCGGCCACGCCGTACCGGGCGGCAATATCGGCCAGGGTTTCGCCCGGCGCTACGGTGTGATACGCGCCGATGACCGGCAGGATGGTCAAATCTGTTCCGGGCGATAGTAAATCGGGGTTGCGGGCCAGGGCGTCGTTTGACCAGCGCAGGGTATCCACATCCAGCCCAAACCGGGCGGCAATGCCCCACAGCGTATCGCTGCTTTGCACGGTGTAGGTTTGCACCGCCGTGCGCCCGTCAATGCCGGCCCAGGCCGGCGCGTCCGGGTGTTCGGCATCGGTCAGGTACAGGTTGGCGGTAAAGGCGGGGGTGTCGTCATCAACCACCGCCGAATAGACCAGCTTTACCGCCGCCGGCGTTTGGACGGGAGAGACCGGCGCAATGGCCGGCGTGGGGGTGGCCCCGGAAATTTCGGCGGCCAGTTGTGTCAATCGGGGCGGAAGCCGGCGATTAACCGTGGCTTGCACCCGGTCTCTCTGCCACCAAATCAGGCCGGCGGCCAGAATAAATATCACAAGCAGGGCCAGTCCCCAGCCGGATTTGTTTCTGTTTTCAGGTTCGGTAGAAAAATTCATAAAGTCGATCTATTTTCGACGGCTGGTGAGTCAGCGTAACAGACCGAATTTTACCATATCGTGCTGTTTTACCATAATCACGTTAGTCAGCGCTTGTTCGGCCACGTATTGCGGAATTGAGCCGAAGAATGATTGTTCCAGCAGTCGTTCATTCGAGGCGCCGATGATGATTTGTTCGTAAGCGGCGGCGTATTCCACAATGGTTTCGCCGATGCCCTTTTCTGTGCCGATGATGTTGATTTCTACCGGCCAGCCTTCAATATCCAGATCTTTCAGCAAAGATTGGCGGCGCTGTTCAATGGTCTCTGCATCTGCCGGGCCGCTGATGATATTCAGGGCCGCCACTTTGACGGGCCTGTTCAGTTTCTGTTCGATGAAATCGGCTTCGGTCAGGGCCAGTTCAAGGGCCAGCCGGGCATTCGGCCCCCCGGCCACGGGAACCAGAATGCGGGCGGGCCAGTCGCCGCGCCGGTAGCGCACCACGGCCAGGTCACAGGGCGGATTTTTGGAAATCAGGTCGATGATGCTGCCGAAGGCTTGTTTATCGCTGCTGGTGTGGCCGGGCCAGCCCAAAATCATCAAATTGGCGTCTCTGGCGCGGGCGGCGCTGATAATCGAATCGCCGATTTCACGCCCCAGGCGCAGCATGGTGCGCACCGGTACATCGAATTGTTTGCCGATAGCCACGGCTTCTTCCAGAATGGGGCGGCCCTGCCGCAAAAACTTGCGGCCGTCGTAGGCGCTAAGTTGGTGCGGCACCCGAATAACGTTCAGGGCAAAGAGTTCGCCCTGGTTGGCGTGGGCAAACATCGCCCCCAGGCGGGCCAACTGACGCACCATGCCCGCGTTGGCTACCGGCAGCAGCACCGAATACGACCGCGAGGCGACGGTTTCTTCCAGCAAAATGGTGTCCTCTACTTTGGCCGCTTCCTGCGCGCCGCCGTAGCGGGCGTACACTGCCACGCCCAGCAGCAGCCAGGCAATGGTTACTGCCCAGGCAATGGGGCTTAAGCCGGCCAGGTGAACCGCCAATCCGATTTGAATGGCGATGGTGATATATTGCAACCAGGGAACCAGCGGCGCCCGAAACGGGCGTTTGAGGTTCGGTTGGGTTTTGCGCATCCGAATGAGGGCGAAGTTGACCAGCAAAAAGAGCATCAGGAAGGTGATGGATGCTCCGGACGCAACATCTTCCACGGGCAAAGCGACGGCCATCACGATAACCAGCAGGCCGCTGAGCCAAATGGCCCAATGGGGTGTTTTGTTTCGGCGGTGGATGCGCCCGAAAATTTTGGGCAGGTCGCCGTCGCGGCCCATAGCAAACGAAACGCGGCTGCTGGAAAAAATAGTGGCGTTCAAGGCCGATGTGGTAGAGGCCAGACCGCCCAAAATCATGATAAATGCCCCGTAAGGCATCAGAGCGCGGGCGGTTTCAATCATGGCCCGCTCGCCGTTTTGGCCCAGGTACATCCAGTTGGGCAGGCCGCTGTTTTGCTGCACCGCCCCCACGGCCACAAAGCCCACCGCCAGATAAAAGACCACCACCACGGCTATTGAAAGGAAGATGGCCCGGGGAATATTGTGGGTGGGCCGCTTCACTTCTTCTGCGCTCTGGATGATAACTTCGTAGCCTTCAAAGGCCACAAAGGTCAGGCCCATCGCCAGCACAATGCCGCTAATTCCATTCGGAAAAGGAACCGGGTCGTTCAAAAAATGGTCGGCCCAGTTGGGCATGTTGAACATGGCCTTGACGCCGAAAAAGACCAGCGCGGCCAGCACAATCATTTTGAAGCCGGTGATAATGTTGCCCACCATACCCGTTTCAGACGAGCCGCGCACGTTGATAAAGACGAACAACAAAACAGAGGCCACGCCCACACCCTTAACCCACAGGCTTTCCGGCGAAAAACCGAGCGGGCCAACCGTTTCGCTGATGTCCAGCCCGGCCAGTTCAATGAGTTCGACAAAAAATGTGCCGAACAGGACGGCGTACAGGCTACAGGCCACTGCATGAGAGAACCACGAAATCCAGCCGGCGTAAAATCCGTAAACGCGGGCCAGGGCTTCTTTGGCCCACACGTAGCCCCCCCCCGCCGCCGGGCGGGCCGAACCCAGTTCGGCGTAGGAAAGGCCGGTTAAACTGGTGACCAGTCCATTCAAAAGGAAGGCTACCAGCAACCCCAGCGGCCCCGCTTCTCCGGCGGCCAGGCCGGTTAAGCCAAAGATGCCGGCCCCAATCATGGCCCCCACCCCAATCATGGTGATGTCGAACAGGCCCAGATTTCGGCTGAGCGAGACTTGAAATCGTTGTTGTGACGGTGTTTCCACGCGGTTCCCCTTTCTTTAAGCGGTGCGGCCGCCGTCGCGTTGGATGACTGCGCTGCGGCAAAAGAAAATCCCCCAATTCTGCCGCGTCGATAAATTTTGACGGCAGGCAGCGGGGGATTTTATTATTGAAGCTGATTACTTTGCTGGAGGTTAAAAACAGACAGGATGAACAGGGCGGTCATAATTACTGCCGAGGCCACGCACCAGCGGCAGATGGCGAAAATAACAAACAGTTCCAGATAGGTCAGGTAGGCCGAAAAGAGAACCCCCACCAGACTGAAGGTAAAAATTGCCAGGGCAAGGTAGGGCCGGCGGCCGTTTTCGGCGCTCAGGCGGTGCTTTTGGGCAACCACCAGCCCCAGCAGGGCAATATAAACCGCCAGCCCCCACACCGGCAAAGACACGCCCAGCACGCTGGAATAAGCGCTGTTCTTCACCGATTCGCAGCCGTGCGAACCGCCGCAGGCCAAACTGGCGTTGGGGACGGTGTAGCCCCACAACAAGTAGCCGGAAACTCCCAGCCCGGCGATGACCAGCAAGAGCATTGCCCCCCACAGCCAACGATTGGGAGTCGGGGCGTTCTTGACCAACGGTTGGTCTTTGGTTGTGGTTGCGTTCATTGTGCGGCTGCTAATTCCTTTTCAATCGCTTGCTTGAAGGTATCATACGGGTAGTTGCCTTCAATACGCTGATTATTGATGAAGAAGGTGGGCGTGGAATTGACCCCTTTCGCCGAGGCGGCCTGCACAGCCTGTTCCAGTTCGGCGCGATGAGTGCGCCCGGACAGGCATGCGGAGAAGGCGTTGGTGTCAAGCCCCTGTTCTGTGGCCAGGGCGGTCAGACCGTTAACCGTGTACGATAGCTCGCCCTGATTTTTGTACAGGGCGTGTTCGTAAGTTAAATACTGGTCCTGGTCATAGGCGCACCAGGCGGCTTCGGCGGCCAGCCCCATTTCCGGGTTGCCCAGATAGAACGGATAAAAAACGAACCTGACTTTGCCGGTTTGGATGTAGTCTGCATCCAGCAGACCAAATGTGTCGAGGGTAAAATCTCGACAATGCGGTCATCCAAAATCCCCGTATTCTGTGATTGTGACCGGCGCGTTCGGGTCGCCCACGGTGGGAAAGGCGCTGACTTCGGCGGTGGGAGTGTTCTGGTTGCTCAACAGGATGATGCCGCCCACAATCAGGATTGCAGCCACGGCTACCGCGCCAATCATCATTGGCGAGATAACCGGCCCGGATTGTTGCGGGGCAGTACGTCGTTTGGTCTTTGCCACGATGCTGTTTCCTCCTATTATAAAATTCAGAATAATTATAGCATTGAATTGCCCCTTGCCAAGTTGCGCAAGTGTTTTTTTGGGGGAGATGATAGCGGTCAGCCGCGCCCTGGGCAGAAACAGGCCACTGGCCTGTCTCTGCCCACAGTTAGCTGATACGAATTTGTGGGGGCAGGAGCCGCCCTGCCGCTACAACAGCCTTATGAAAATTGGTTTGACAGGATACTGTTTTTTGATATAATCCTGAATAATATTGAATGTGTTGACAGAGGAAAGTAAACGGGTGAAACCTGCCAGAGAGGCGATGCCGTCGGCTGCAAGCATCGTTGAGGGGAAACCGGTTGAAGTTCCCTCCAGAGCGATTGGGTGAAGCGGCGCGCCGGCGTCGTGCGTAGTCCAATCCGGCCGGCTCACCGTTATCAGAGCGCCCAATTAAGGTTGGGGTAAAGATTGCCGTTTGCATGCAAGGGGTGAATCAGGGTGGTACCGCGAGTGAGGCTCGTCCCTGTGGGGGCGGGCTTTTTCATTGGAACGGCACTGAATCAGGTTAGAAAAATGAAGGCCAGCAGCATCAACACCCCCACCACGGCCGTCACCGACAGGGTGCCGAAAATGAGGGCCGGCATCAGGGGCAGCGAATCGGACTGCCGGCGCGGCTGCGGGCGGACGGGTAACGCCACCCGCCCCTCGCCGGCAGATGCGTCCTCCGGCTGCAACCGAAACGGCTTGCGCTCGCTGCGCGCGCCGTTTTTAAGCAGTCCCCGCGCCGGGGTGGGCGTTTCGGCTACGGCGGCCTGTCGGCCCCGCAGCGTTTGCAGAGCGCGGCGGGCGGTGGCGTTGCGCGGATTAATCGTCAAAACCCGCTCAATACACCGAATTTGCTCGGCAGGCGACTCTTCAGTTTCGCTTAGCCACAACCATGCCCGTTCATTTTTGTCATCGGCTTGCAAAACCTGTTCAAAAAAATATTTGGCTTGAGTTTTGTCTCCCTGCTTCAGGGCGATGATGCCTTGTTCCAGTAATGTGGTCATGGGTTTACCTCTGACTTGCCATAATAAGTTGTCATAATATAGTATAAAGTGTTCGGCTTGAATTGTCAATGGGTTTTGGCCGGCAATTCAAAATTCAAAACGATTGCGAAGGATGAACCCCCTCCCTGTCCCTCCCCCTTTTAGGGGGAGGAGATATTTCCCCCCTCCCTCAAAGGGACGCGAAGCGGTTTCTTTATCAGGGGGCAGGGGAAGGGGGGGGAAATCATATTCATCATTTTTACAGGAGGGCACATGCTCAATCAATTGGAAAGTTTGGGGCAAACCGCCAAAGATGCGCTTGACGCTTTGCCGGACAGCAAGACGCTGGCGGCGTGGAACAGTCAATACCTGGGCAAAAAGGGGGAAATCACCCTGATGCTGCGCCGGGTGAGCGAATTGCCCCGCGAGGACCGCCCGGCCTTCGGCAAACGGGCCAACGAAATCAAACGCGAGCTGGAAGCGGCCTACAACGCCCGCGCCGTCGAAATCAAGGCGCTGGAAATGGAAGCCGCCTTCGCCGCCGGAGCCATCGACGTGACCCTGCCGGGCCGTCCCGTGCAACCCGGCGGCCTGCACCCCAGCACCCAGGTATTGCGCCGCATCTATCAAATCTGGGCCGATATGGGCTTTCAGGTGTACCGCGCCCGCGACGTGGAAAGCGACGAATACAACTTCCAGTTGCTCAATATTCCGCCGCACCACCCCGCCCGCGAAATGCAGGACACATTCTACACCACCACCGACGGCGTTTTGCTGCGCACGCACACCTCGCCGGGGCAAATTCACGCCATGCACCAATACGCGCCCGAACCGGTTCGCATTATTTTGCCCGGCATGTGCTACCGGCACGAGCAAATCACCGCCCGCAGCGAAATCCAGTTCCATCAGGTGG
>JAJRUC010000419.1 GCA_024278015.1 Chloroflexota bacterium | reverse complement strand
GCCCGCTGACCACGTCATTGCCATCGGCTCGCCGCAAACAAACGGCCTGCTCTCCAGATACGATGCGGCCCTGCCCCAACACCTGACCCCCCCCAGGGTTGAGGCCGTGGGCGACGTGGAATTGTTCGACCCGCTGCCCCGCACCGTCGAATATCATGCCGGTTATATTCAGGTGTTGCCCGCCCCCTGGTCCCGGCAGGGCACGCTGATGGTCTTCGGCGCGTTTGAAGAACCGCTGCTGGCAAAAGCCGTCGAAGCGTTTCCGGGCAGCGGCCAACGGTTAAAAATTCAGGGCAACGTGGCCGTTGTCCAGCCGGACCAGGTCATCGGTTTGAATATCGGCACGCTATCCGGCACGCCCCTTTCAAACACAACCCGGCGCGTGCTGGCGAGCATCCTTTTTGGCGGACTGGCGGTGGTGGGGGGCATTGGTTGGCTGGCCGGCAGGCGCAGACGCTATGGCAATGGGAAACAGGATGTTCCGTGAGCCTGCATCTGCATCCGGTACGGCTTTATTCAGCTTTCAGCGGAGCAACGAGCATGAAACTGTCATTGCGAGGAGGGCATATCCCGACGAAGCAATCTCCGTCATCGTCAACCCGGAGACTGCTTCGCGCAAAACGCTCGCAGTGACATAACCATTCTGTTTTCAAGGGAGTGTGACAGTCCTTGCGGGGCAGCAACGAGCATAAAAATTTGGTTTACCCCCACCCGTCGCCGGCGCGACTCCCTCCCCCTGAAAAGGGGGAGGGTGGGGAGGAGGTTATTTTCAAGGGAGTAATTATGCAAATCAATAACGCGCTATGGATAAAAATGTGGGCTTTGGGGCTTGCTTTGGTGATAGTGGTGGCCGCTTTACTGGTGGTCAGCATCAATCCCTTTGAAGTGGCCCTGATTTATCTGGCGTTGCTGGCAATTATGACGGGCATTGGCCTGATGACCAACGTTTGGGGCGGAGCCGCCGCCGCTGTTGTGGGCGTATTCGCCATTGTGCTTTTCAATCAATACAGCGGCATTTATCCCCGTGAGAATCTGGTCATCAACATTGCCGCCGAACTGATAGCCTTTTTGCTGGTTGGCCCGCTGGCCGGTCGATTGGGCGGCTTGCTGGAGCAGGTACACCGCCAGGCCCGCCACTGGCGCGCCCGCTCGCTGGAGCGCACGGTTCATCAACCCGACGGCACCCTTAAATTTGAGTGGGCCGGCGCCAGGCTTGATGAAGAAATTTTGCGGGCCGTCGGCTTCAGGCGGCCCTTGTCTGTGCTGGCGCTGCAAATTGACCCCCTTGCAGCGGAGCCGGATGCGGCAGCCCAAACGGCTGCCCAGGATGCTGTGCTACGGCTGGCCCGCTCGGCTACAGAGCCGCCAAGCGTCATTACCCGCAACAAGGCCGGACACATTTTGCTGCTGCTGCCGGAACACACCCCGGCGCAGACAGAACAGTTGGCCCGGAATTTGACGCGCCTGGCCCGCAAAACCCGCTACTTCCCCGCCGGAAACGCTTCGCTGGGCCTGCCGTTGGGCGAATGGGGGCGGGTGCGCAGCGGTATTGCCGCCTTGAACGGCCGGCCCGAAACCGGCAGCAGTTTGCTGCAACGGGCCGAAACCGCCCTGCTGAAGGGGGACTCGCATGTTTGAGTTAAGCCTGACCATCGTTATTTTTGCGGCGTTTCTGGCCTACATGCGCCGGCAGCAAGTGCTGCACCAACGCCGGATTGACGCTTACGATGTCCGTATTCACGTCAACGGAATTCGCGGCAAAAGCACTGTGGCCCGGTTGGTGGCGGGCGCTTTGCGGCAGGCCGGATACCGCACCGTAGCCAAAACAACCGGCTCCGCCGCCGTCACCATCAACCTTGATGGCGTCGATGCGCCCATCGAGCGCCGGGGCGCGCCCAACGTGAAAGAGCAGCAGGACATTATCGCCGCGTGGGAACCCCTGTGCGCCGAAGCGATGGTCATCGAATGTATGGCTTTGCAACCGAAATATCAGGAATGGACGGAAAAGATGGTCTTGCAGGCGCACATCGGGGTAATTACCAATGTGCGCGAAGACCATCAGGACGTGATGGGCGAAACCCTGCCGGAAATTGCCGTCAGTCTGGCCCACATGTGCCCGCGCCACGGCTATCTTGTTACCGCCGAATACAACCCCGACCTGCAAGCCATTTTGCGGCAAGAAGCCGAAAAGCGCGGCTCAACGCTGGTTGTGGCCGACCCCGCCCGCGTCCGCGACGATGAAATTGCCCAATTCGACTACCTTTCCTTCAAGGATAACCTGGCCATTGGCCTGGCCATTGCCGACCTGCTGGGCATTGACCGCGACCTTGCCATGCAGGGGATGCTCCATTCCCGGCCCGATGTGGGGGTGGTGCGGCTGCAAGAAACCGAAATTTGCGGCAAGCCGGTGACGTGGGCGAATTTGTTTGCGGTCAATGACCGCGAATCGATGGCTATCAGTATGGATATGCTGGCCGCTTATTGCGACGACAAAACGCTGAAGATTGGCATCCTCAACAATCGTTACGACCGCGAGCGCCGGGCCGCACAATTCAGCGATATTGCCGTCAAGGATTTATCGTTTGATTGGCTGATTACCTTTGGAGCGTATGAAGATTTGGTCACGCGCAAACTCATCGCCAACGGCTTCCCTGCCGGGCGCATTGTCAATTTGGGCTTCAGCGTCAATCCGGCGCTGGATGACATTCTGGAGGCCATTGCGGCCATGATTCCGGCGGGCTACCGGGCCATGCTGATTGGCTTCGTCAATATTCACACCCCGCAAGCGGAACTGATGATGGATTATTTTGCAGAATTGGCGCGCAAATCTGCTGCCCGGCCCGCCGCCGGCCCGGCCATTCAGCCCGGCTATGTACAACGACAGCGGTTTGAAATGGCGCACGGATAGATTTTTTCCCTCTCAACCCCCTCAAGGAGGGGGAGATATTCCCGCCCCCTCACAGGGGGCGGGTTGGGGAGAGGGTGAGTTTTTCAGGAGAAAAAAGTATGCATGATTACGCAATTCCCACCGAAATGGTTCGGCTGGTGCTGGCTTTGGGCATAATTGTCAGTATTCTGGCTTACGAGCGTTGGCGGCTGACCGGTGGCGCCGTGGTGGTGGCCGGCTATCTGGGCATATTTGTTGACCGGCCGTTGTACATTATCACCACCATTACCTTGTCTATGGCAACCTACTACATTGTGCAGCGATTCATCGCCCGCCGTATGTTTCTGTACGGCCGGCGGCGGCTGGTGGTGATGGTCATTGTCGGTATGGTGTTGCAATTTATCACCGGCCTGATTGCCTTTTTTGTCGCCCGGGATTTAACGTGGTTGACCGGCCTGTACGGCGTGGGCTTTGTTTTGCCCGGTCTGATTGCTCAGGATATGGAGCGTCAGGGCGTAAAGCGCACCGTTTTTACCGTGGTCATCACCGCCGGCCTCACCTTTTTGCTTATGCGCAACGCCGAGGCTATTAAAAATAATTTGCCGGTTTACTGGAACAGCATCGCCTTTG
>JAJRUC010000418.1 GCA_024278015.1 Chloroflexota bacterium | reverse complement strand
GCCAGGGTCAAGGCCCGTCGAACCGGAACTTGCTGCAAGACGGGGGCCTGATTATTAAAGCTGATGAAGGTCAACGCCGCGCCGGGCGCTGCTACCACCGAAAACTCCGCCGGAGCCGGGTCAGGCGGCCGGCGCAGCGGCAAAATATCCAGCTCGCCCGCCTCAAGAGCTTGCACAGCGGCCTCTTCGGTGGGGAAAAACCGGACATTGATGGTTTTGAGCCGGGGCAGACCGGTTGCGGCTTTGGGGTTGGCCGTCAGGCGCAGCCGTCCGGCTTTCGCATCCCAGGCTTCAATGGCAAACGGCCCTGTCGTGCTTGCCGGCGCGTCCGCCAAAACATCGGCCTGGGGCAAAACGGGCAGTTGCGCCAGGGCGTCCAGCAGGGCGCAATTGGGCTGGGTCAGGGTGATAATCACCTGCCCGGCGGCGGAATCTGTTGCCACACGCCGAACATCGTCCAGTTCCGGCCAGACAGCGGTTTCAATGCCGGCCTGCACGTCGGCGGGAGAGACGTTCCCGGCCCGCAGGGTGTAGGTGACGGTCAGCCCGTCGGCGGCGATGCGGGGCATATCGGCCAGACCGGGCTGAAACGCGCCCGTTTGCGGATTGGTTTGCAATAGCGACGGGTACAGCATCGGCCCCAAAAGATTGAGCGCCGGATTGAGCGACAGCAACGGGTTGAGCGTATCTGCCCGGCCCACCAGCCCGATGGTCAGCCGGCCGGCGGGCATTATTTTGTTTGGCGTAGCGGTGGGGTCCGGTTGCGCGGTGGCCGTCGGCGAGGGGGCCGGGCTGGGTGTGGCCGATGGCCGCGCAGTCGGCGTGGCGGTGAGCCGGACAGTGCCAGTGGCGGTGAGCCGGACAGTCGGCGTCGGCGTCAATTGCGGGGCCTGGGACTGGCAGGCGGCGGTTATCAGGGCCGCAACTATCAAGCCGCCGGTTAGCCGTATTGAACCTTTGTCACAGAGGCGTCGTATATTAAAAAGCCGATTACGGGGCATTGTATTTTCCACCAATCTTGAACTGGAAATTGGTAATTGTGAATCTTCAATAACCAATAACCAGTCTCTGTTTTCCAGCCGACCAACTATAGCACGGCGGCGGGTTTTCGTCAAAGGAAATTTTATGGCAACATTCAACCAGCCGATTGACGACCGGATTTCAATCAGAACGGTTTTGCGCGGGCTGGCGAAGCGCATAGCGGCCACCCTGGCCTTTGTGGGCGGGCGGCTTGGATTTGCTTTGGCAACGTTGCTCATCATCATTTTTTTGAGCTTCTTTGGGCTGGATATGGCTCGCGGCTCGGATTTTTCGGGGGCGGTGGGGCATGGCCTCGGCAGTAGTGTTGATTATATAGGACGATTGGCCCGCCATGACCTGGGCACAGCCTTTGCCGCCGATTTCGGCGACCGGCGCATGGATATTGCCGACATGCTGGCTACAATTGTGCCCCGTAGCCTGGGCTTGCTGGCGGTTTCGCTGGCGGGGGCCACCGTTATTGGCGTGGTTTTGGGGGCGCTGGCCGCCCGTCAAAAGAACGCGGTCAAGTCTTTGCCGGTGGTGCTGCTTTCGCTGGTGGGGATTTCATTGCCCACGTTTTTTACGGCGCTGCTGCTGCAACTGGCCGCCATTGCCTGGACGCGGCGCATGGGCAGCCCGTTGGTTCCGGTGGGCGGCTTTGGCTGGGACGGGCATTTGCTACTGCCCGCGCTGGTGCTGGCCGCCCGGCCCATTGCCCAAATTACCCGCGTGACCAATGTGGCCCTGAACAAAGTGCTGAAAGAAGATTACATCCGCACCGCGCACAGCAAGGGCCTGGGCAGCGCGCGGGTGTGGCTGAAGCACGTGTGGCCCAACGTTGCCATCCCCGTTTTAACCACGGTCGGCGCCTCGGTGCGATTTTCGTTGAGCAGTTTGCCGGTGGTGGAACTTTACTTCGCCTGGCCCGGCATCGGCTTAACCCTGATACGGGCCATTGCCCGCCGCGACGATTTGTTGACCGTGGCTCTGGCCCTTGATTTGGGCCTGATTTTTATCGCCATCAATTTTTTGCTGGAGGTCAGCTACCGGCTGCTGAACCCCCAACTGAGAGACCAGACGCGCCGGTTATCCGGGGGAGAGCGGGGCTTAAGGGGTAACCTGCGCGATGCGCTGCTCGGCTTGCTTAATAGCTGGCGAGAGTTGCCCCTGCTGCGCCGGTGGTTCAGCGCCAAAACAGCGGCAGACCGCGCCTGCGAAGCCCGCTTGCGGCCCACGCCCGGCGGCAAAACAGGGCGGGCGGCCCTTTCGGCGGCCATTCGGCGGGAGCGGGCCAAAACCTGGGCGCGGGGTACGGTGGGCAATTTGCCCTTTGTGTTCGGTTTTTTGATGCTGGCCGTCCTGCTGGTGGTTTTTGTGGCCGGCCCGGCCCTGTCACCCAATAATCCGTACAACACCAAAGGGCTGGAAATTGTCAACGGCAAAATCACCGTCCCCCCGTTTGAGCCTTCGGCGGGGTACCCGTGGGGCAGCGACGCCCTGGGCCGCGATGTGCAAAGCCTGGTGTTAAGCGGGGCGCAGCAAACCTTAACGCTGGTGGCGCTGGTGATGCTGGCCCGGCTGGCCGTCGGTTTTGTGCTGGGCGCGCTGGCCGGCTGGCAGCAAAATCAACTGTTAGACCGGCTGATTATGGCCGCCGCCGAAGTTTTTTCGGCCTTGCCGGCCTTGATTTTCGGTATGATTTTGATTTTGGCCCTGGGCATTCGACGGGGGATTTGGGTGTTTGTGGCCGCCCTGTGCTTTGTGGGCTGGGGCGAAATGATGCAATTTGTGCGCAGCGAAGTGATTGTCTTGCGCCATAAATTATACGTGGAAAGCGCCATCGCCGCCGGGTCTCAATTAACCGGCTTGATAGTGCGGCACATCCTGCCCAATCTGCTGCCCGCGCTGATAGCCCTGGCCGCCCTGGAAATGGGGGCCGTTGCCATGCTGCTGGGCGAACTGGGTTTCATCGGCATCTTCATCGGCGGGGGCGCCTTTGCCGAAACCAACATCGGCGGCCTGCCCTACCACTATTCCGATATCCCGGAATGGGGGGCGCTGTTGAGCAATGTGCGCCAGTACGCGCGCGGCTATCCGTGGACGGCCGTTTATCCGGCGGCGGCGTTTTTCTTCGCCATTTTGGCCTTTAACCTGTTTGGCGAAGGCTTGCGCCGGCTGGTGCAGGATATTGGCCTGAACTTTAACCGGCTGGTGAATCGTTACACTGTGCCGGCGGCCATTGGCCTGATTTGGCTGTTAAGCTGGATGCAGGGCAACACCGGGCCGATTGCCTTTTACAAACAGCAGGCCCGCGCCTTCAACCAGACCGGGGCCATGACCGTCCTCAACGACCTGACCGACCCGGCCCTGGGCGGGCGGGCCGTCGGCACGGCAGAGGTGAACCAGGTAGCCGACTACATCGCCGCCAGATTTAAGGCATACGGCTTGCAGCCCGGCGGCAAAAAAGGAACCTGTTTTTTTGAAGTTAAACGCGATTTCTTCCAATTGACTCAAACTCCCGTCCTCAAATTCAACGGCCAACCGCTGGTCTATCGCCGCGATTTTGCCGAAATTCCCACCAGTTTTTACAACGCCGCCCCGTCCCGCGCGGGCGAACTGGCAGTTGTGGGATACGGCAGTCAGGTCTTCGGCAATGCGGCGTTTACCGGGCAGCAGTTTTCGCGGGCCATTACAAATCTGGATTTTTCACCGTATGCCCTGTTGTTTTTGGATAACCGGGCCACATTGCCCAATGTAGAGCGTCTGGGCACATTTTATTTAACCGATGACCAGAGCGACATCACCCGCCGCGACAGTTTGTCGATATACAATTCCGGTTCTTCAGCTCCACTAGTGGGCAGCCCCTTCTTTTTTGTCAACCAGGAGGCCGCCGACAAAATGCTGGCCCCGGCCAATATGACCGTGGCCGAATTGCGAAAGCGGATGGCCGCGTTGGACCCGGACGCGGTGGAAATCTGGCCCACCGGGGTGCTGGTCGAAAGTTCGATGGTGGGCCGGCCGCAGGAAAAGACCCCGGCCAGGCACGTCATCGGCTACTGGCCCGGCGCCGATACCGCTCTGGACGACAAGCTGATTGTGGTGCTGGCCCAGTACGATGGCCTCGGCTTTGATGAAACCGGCACGCTGTATCCGGGCGCAAACGATAACGCCGCCGGCGTGGCCGTGATGCTGGAGATGCTCCGCGCCTGGGGCGAAACCGGCTTCCAGCCCAAAAAGACCATCATCTTTGTG
>JAJRUC010000417.1 GCA_024278015.1 Chloroflexota bacterium | reverse complement strand
TTCTTCATCCACGCTCAACCAGATAGCCGGTTCGGCTTCCGGGTTGAGAACATCCTTGTTGGTCAGCATTTCAAACTGAAGCCGGTTGAGCGCGTCTGAGGCGTTTGAAAGCAATTCTCGCAAAAAGATTTCTTTGTCGGTGTAGAGAGAATGGACCAGAATATTGAGCAGTTGCTGCACTTCTGCTTTGAATTGAAATGATTCGCCGGTTGTGGTGGTAGTCATCGTATCCTCCTGAAATTATGATTTAAACAAACCGCCCGGCGCCGGCGCGTAATGACGCATCGGTTTTGGGCGAAAATTGATGTTCGGGATTGAGCAAACTGTTGATGCGGGCCATAATCAGGTCGGTTGCTCCCCTGAATTGGGCCTGATATGCGGCTTCGGCGGCGGCGCTGAACGGCTCAAACGGCTCATCAATGGCGAAGGGGGCCAGTCCGGCGGCCATGGCAAGGGGCCGGCCCACGCGATAGGTGATGGTTCCGCTCTTGGGCCAGGGCGAGTTGCCGGGAAAACACTTGTTGCTGCCGTTGCAACCCACCGGCACCACCGGCGCGCCGGTTTTGAGGGCAATTTGGGCCACGCCAATATGTCCTTCGGTTAGCCGCACCGAGCGCGTCCCTTCCGGGAAGATGAGCAGGCTCAGGTTTTTGGAGAGCAGGGCCTCTTCGCTGACGGCGGCCACCCGGCGCATCATGGCATTGTAGCGGGCTTCGATGAACCGGCCGTAGTGCCCGGCCTGGGGGTCGAAATCGCCGTGAGGGGTGGTTAAAAAACGGCGCATACCCTCGTCCGCCGCCGACAGGGTGGCCTGAAGGGTTGTTTTGCCGTCAACCAAATCGCGCAGCAGCCGGTATTCGGTTTTGGCGGGCAGGCGGTTCAGCGCCAACTGGAAATCCTTGCTTAACACATACCCCCGCGAGGGCAGGGGAATATTGTTGGTCCAGTCGAAAAAGCGGGCCATAAGGGGGTTTTCGTAATATTTACCCTTCACCCACGGCGAAATGGGCCGGTAGCCTTCGTAGAAGAGCTGGAGCATAAAGGGGACGTAATTGCAGTGGTCGGTGTGATTCATCACAAAGATGACAGAGCGGTTTACGGGAATGTACGCTTTGTTTTCAATAATGATGCTCGTGCGGCGCGGAAATTTGAAGGTGAATCGCGCTACAGGAGCCACCACTCTTTGGCCGCCGGCGTTTGGCTTCAGGTTGATGTTTTCCAGTTGTTTTTGGTCAATCACAGGCTGCATCTCCAGCGAGTACAACAATATTATGATAACATGGGTCAATTAATATTGCGTTAGACGGGCGTAAAATTTTTATTAACGTCAGGTTGGAAGGCCCGGTTTGCGCTTTTTAGTGGACGCATTTTAGCCGTAAACCGGCAGGGGAGCAAAATCTTATTGACACACCCGCCCCGCTGAATTAAACTGAAGGCTATGAAACGCTGCCTCTTTGCCTTGCTGCTTGTTTTCCTGACCGCCTGCGCCGGGCCGCCACTGGCCCCGGCCACTCGCCCGTCCGCCCAAAATCTGCCCCCGACCACGGCCACACCCGCCCCCCTGCTGAAGCCGGTGGCGGCCGCCACGCCCCCCGAACCGCCTGCCACGCCGTCGCCCCCGGCCACGGCTACCCCGGAAATGACCCGGCTGGTGGTGTGGGATGGCCTGCCGGCGGCCCAATCGGCCAAACTGGATGAAGATATTGCCGCCTTTCAGCAATATTTTCCCCACACCATCATTGAGCGGCAGCGCTACAATGACCAAACCACGCTGATAACCGCTATTCTGGAAGGGCGTGTCAATTACGATGTGATTTTGGGCGCTTCCGGGATGGTATTTGCGTTGCAAAAAACGCGCAAAATCCAGCCGATGAACGAGTTGTTTTCCCCCGGCTTTCTGGATGGCTTCATCGGCGTCGGGTTGAACAGCGCGCGTCTGGATGGCCGGATTTGGGGTCTGCCCGATACGGTCGGCTTTCATTTGCTGCTGTTTTACAATCAGGATTTGCTTGATGCCCCCCCGGCCACCCTGAAAGACCTGGCGCAACTGGCGGCAGACGGCGGCCTGGCCTTGAACAGCTACGACCCGTTGTGGCTGCTGCCCTGGCTTGGCGGCGATGACGGCCGGCTGGTGGATGACGCGGGCCGGCCCAATCTGAACACCCCGGCTATGGTTTCGGCGCTGGAGATACATAAAAATTTGCGCGGCAAGACCCCGCCGCCTGATTATGCCGCCGGCCGCAATTTGTTTGCCGCCGGTCAGGCGGCGGCCATGATTAATGGGGAATGGGCCATCGGCGAACTGGAAAACACAAGCCTCCCCTGGGCAGTGGCCCCGTTGCCGGTTTTTGGCAAGGATGCGCAGGCGGCCCGGCCATTGGTGCTGGGTCGATACTGGGTCGTCGGCGCGGAGACCACCGGCCGGCGGGCCGAAGCCGCCCTGTCGTTTCTGGAATTTATCACCGCCCCCGAAAGACAACTCGCCCGGCTGGCGGCTTTTGGCCTGCTGCCCACCCGGCGCAGCGCCCTGACCGCCCCCCCCGTGTTGACCAACCCGGTGTGGCGCGTCAGCGCCCAACAAATGCAGGCCGGCCGGAGCGTTCCCCTGAATGTTGATGTGAACCGGCTGCTGACCGCTATGCGCGGGCCGCTTGAGCAATTTATGGCCGGCGAACTTTCGGCGGAAGAGGCGGCCCGGCAAATGCAAGAGCAGGCCAAATAACATCACCCCGGCCCCGTTCAACAATCGATGAACGGGGCCGGGGCGAGGCCGCCTGTTGGTTTAATTATACGTGCCGGGCCGACGGGTGTCAACCCCTATTTCCAAACCGGCTCATCCCACAGCAATACTTTTTGGCCCAGCCCTTTGGCTTTGGCCGTTTGATAAATGCGGTGAGCCACGGCTACATCGTGCAGGGCCAGGCCGATGGGGCTGAAGATGATGGTCTCCGCAGCGGTTTCCCGGCCCGCTTTTTTGCCGGTCACCACTTCGCCCAGTTCGCCGTACAGGTCGTCATCGGCAAACCGGCCGTCGCGCCACATCAGGGCCACGGTGGAATACATGCGGGCCTTAACCAGCGCCCAGCTATCAACCAGTATCTTGTCCGCCTGCCGAATGACATCGTACTCACATTCGTAAGCCGAAACGTGGGCGTAATACGTCCCGGCAGCCAGCCAGCCTTGCCGAATAATCGGCTCGCTGATGTTGGTAGTGGCTGTCACCAGCATTTCGGCCCGGCGGGCCACCCCTTCCGCCGAATCGGCCACCTGAATATCCATCTCCAGCTTGCGACTCATCTCGGCGGCAAAGGCTGCGGCCCGCTCCGGGCGAATATCGAACACCATCGCCTGGCTGATGCCGGGCCGGGCCACCTTCAGGGCCATCAACTGGGTGCGACTCTGCACCCCGGCCCCAATCAGGCCCACGCGCCGCACGTCTTTGCGAGCCAGATATTTGGCCCCCACGCCGCTGACCGCCCCGGTGCGCATGGTGCTGATGAGCGTGCCGTCCATCACCGCCAGGGGCAAACCGACCTCAATATCGTGCAGCACAATCAAGGCCGAAGCGCGGGGCAGGTTGTGCTGAAACGGGTTGCGCGGAAAACTGGCTATCGCTTTGTAGCCGATGGTCTGAAACGGCCCGCCGACATAGCCGGGCATAAAATTTACGTGATTTTTTTGCTCGCCGGGGGGCAGGTCTGCCGGTTTTTGCCACTCCAGCGAAATCTTCGTCGGCAGTACGTAATCGGCATTGCCGTGCAGCCGAAATACATCCTCCACCGTCGAGACCACTGCCGCCATATCCAGCCCCCCGGCGGCAATGACATCGTTTTGGCTGAGCCACAGCACTTCTACTTTGTCAGACATGGCATATCTCCTTTGAGAAACATCCTCTCCCTAACCCTCCCCCTGCCAGGGGGAGGGGAGTCGCCGCAGGCGACGGGTGGGGGCAAAATCAATTATTCAGTAATGCTTTTCCACAAAAAGGGCGCTACTTTTTCTTCTACCAGTTCCACGCCCAGGCCCGGCCTGTCCGGAATGGGCAAATAGCTGTCTTTAACAAACCATTCCGGGGCGTAATCTACAATTTCAAAATGTTCCGGGGTGCGATAGGGATACAATTCCAGAATGATGAAATTCGGAATACAGGCCACCAGTTGCAACGCGGCGGCGGTGGAAACCGGGCTGGCGCACACGTGCGGCTGGATGCGCATATTGTAGACTTCGGCCATGGCGGCAATTTTTTTGGCTTCCATGATGCCGCCGGTGTTGCCGATGTCCGGCTGCAAAATATCGGCGGCGCGTTGCTCCATCACCCGCCGAAAGCCGTAGCGGGTGTACAGCCGCTCGCCTACGGCAATGGGCAGGTTGACGGCTTCAGACACTTTTTTCAGGGCTTCCACGTCGAAGGGGTCTACCGGCTCTTCAAAAAAGAACAGGTGGAAGGGTTCAAGGCGTTGGCCCAGCCGAATGATGGCCTCGGTGGTCAGTTCCGCGCTCATATCAACCATCACGTCAATCTCCGGCCCCACCGCTTCGCGCACGGCCTGCACG
>JAJRUC010000416.1 GCA_024278015.1 Chloroflexota bacterium | reverse complement strand
TTCTGTGGCCGGCCAAAGCCTCAAACAAATCCGGCGATGAAACCGACAGGTGCAAAAATGAGAAAATTGTCTGCTCCGGGCGAAACAAGGCGTGTTCCCAGGCGGCAGGCCGGGCAGCCTTCACCACCACATCGGCCCGGCCATAGGCTTCGGCGGCAGAATAGACAACCTGCGCCCCGGCCCGACGATAGGCTTCGTCGCTGAAACCGGCGGCGGCCCCGGCATCGCGTTCTACGTAAACATTATGCCCGGCCCGGGTTAGTCCCAGCGCAGCGGCGGGGGTCAAGCCCACCCGACGCTCAAGGTCTCTGACTTCTTTCGGTACTCCAAATTCCATAATATCCTTCCATTTTTGTAACTATACAGCCTCAGTTTGGCCTTCAAACCTCAGATTAGCTCACATAAAGCACACTGTCCGCAAACTGCTGAAGGGTTAATATCACCTCCGGGGAAAGCATCTTCGCTGCATCCAGCGCGGTTTGGGCGGCTTGCGTATCGCCTTGATTGCAGGCGACAACACATTCCCGGATACTACGGTGAAACCTGATGTGCGGAGCTTCGATGGCGACAAATTCAGGAAGATGGGCAAAATCATCTTTGCCGCGCGTATAATACCACTTGCCCACCACACAGTTGGTATGGTCATTGAGGTTTTCTTCATCCAGATTGATTTCTCCGGTCAGCATGGATTCCAGACGCTTCACCCACTGCTTATGCACCGACTGGAACAAGGCAAACTGTTTCAACGAATCTTCGTGTTCCACCATTCTAAACCCGATAGCCGCTTCCGCCAACATATCCGCCATCAATCCCAGATTTTGGGCAATGGTTGACACCTGCTGCATCTGTTCACTGACGCTGCCGGCAAATTGATTGACGTTTTCCAGCACACCTTTTTCCTCTTGTATTCCGTCCGCAATCTGTTCAATAACCTCCTGCACTTCTGCGGAACTTGCCGCCATTTCCTCGGTTGAGGCCGTGTTTTCCTCAACAACGGCAGACACATTTTCCATTGCTGTGACTAATTTATCAAAAGAAGTGCCAACCAGCCGGGCGGCGACGGCAATACTTTCAACCCGTCCGGTTATGCCTTCGATGGCTTGCAAAATATCCTTCAAGGCATCTCCGGCTTCGTGTACGCCGGTCATCCCCACGGCGATGGCCTCGTTTCCATCTTCCATTGCTGCTTTGGATTCATCCACCGCCTGTTGAATACCTTTCACCAATTGTCCGATTTCTCCGGTAGCGGCGGCTGATTTTTCGGCCAGTTTGCGCACTTCGTCGGCCACCACGGCGAATCCCTTGCCGTGTTCGCCGGCGCGGGCCGCTTCAATGGCGGCGTTAAGGGCCAGCAGGTTGGTTTGGGCCGCAATCCCGTCGATGGTTTCTACAATGGCCCCAATTTCTTCTGAGCGGTTGCCCGCTTCTTCTATTTTTATCACCAGCCGGTCAGAGGCTGTTTTTATATTTTTTATCCCTTCAATAGCGTCGGCAATGGTATGCGCCCCGTTTCGGGCAATGGTTGTCACCTCGTGCGCTTGCCGGGTTCCCTGTTCGGCATTATTTGCCACTTGCTGCATATCCGCATTAATTTTACGGGTGATGTCTACTGATTGCGTCACAGACGAAGCCTGGTCCTGGGCGCCCAGGGCCACCCCGTCAATGGCCTGAGTCATCTGTTTGACGATAGTTGTCATTTGCCGGGCCTGAGAAGCCTGCTCTGCCGAACTGTTAACCACATGCTGAATGGCTTGCGCAATTTGCCGCATACTGAGGTTGGTTTTTATGGAAGAATCGGTGAGAGCCACAACTTCCTGGCCCATGGCAGCGGCATCCAAAATGGTACGATTCACCTCTATCATGGCGATAGACATTTCGTTAAAGGCATTGATGACCTCGCGCAACCCGGTAATAATGCGGTTTATGGAACGGGCCATCTCTCCCACCTCGTCCTCAGCGATATACGTTATTTCCGGCGTTTGCAGGGCTATTGATTGGGTAAAGTCTCCCGAAGCAATCACCATCATCAATTTTTTAAACGCCACCAAATCAACCGTAGTCAAGTGTTGCGCCGTGTTGGAAACCACTTTTAAGGGGGCCAGCGCGCGCCGTAAAATCATAATGGACGCTACAAAAATCAGCATACTGACCCCGGCCATTACGTACAAAAAGGTCAGCAGCCGCCGAACCTTGTTATCCGCTTCCGTCTGAAATATTGTAACGGCATCGTTGGCATTTGACAAAAGCATCTCGTTATGCGCCACCACAGACAGCAACGCATCCTCAAACGCCGCCGAAGCCGGGTCAGCCGTTTCGATGACCTGTAGCGCGTCTTTAAACGGCCCCCATTCATCAACGACCGTCTGCAACACCGCCAGCGCGCCGGGTGATGCGGGCGGAAGTCCCGCCGTATTGCCAACCATCAAGCCCTGCAAAGAAGCGTCAAACAGGTCAGACGCGCTAACCAGCCCCTTTATGGTTTTTTCATTCCCCCTTTTAATCATCAGCGCGTACTTTGTCATTTTCTGCGATAGCATACGCTGCCGACCGGCCACGTTCACCACCAGCGCATCGGCTTTTTGCTGATTTATCATCACCACAACGCCGCCCACACTAATAATTGTGACCAGCACCAGCAATAACTGCAACGCGCCAAGTTTGTACGACAATTTTCTTGAAAAAAGTTTAACGATGAACATAATCCTTGTTCCTTTCCGGATTTTCACGCAATTCCCGTCTAAAATCTATATTGACAAATTCAATAACAACAAAAACTGCGTCTTTCCCCAGTGGGGAATCCAAATGAACCTATGAGCCGTTGCAATTCCTTTGTAACCCATCCAACAGACAAATTTGTTGCAACCGGGTATACTATCCATACGTATTACAGGCGAGTATTAAAACAATCAGTATCAAAGAAAGTGTGATACATTATGATAGCCTTTGTTTTGGGTGGCGGCAACAATTACGGATCGATGCAGGCCGGCGCCTTGCTGGCTTTGGCAGAAGCGGGCATCCGGCCCGATATTGTGGTCGGTACGTCGGCGGGGGCCATCAACGGGGTGATGGTGGCTTACGACCCTTCGCCGGAGCATATGCAACATCTGACCGATATCTGGCGCAATCTGTCTGCCGACGACGTGTTTCCGGGCAGTTACGCTTCGGCGTTGTGGCGGCTGGCCCGGGGTGAAACCGGCCTGTTTTCCAACGAAGCCTTCCGCCGGTTTTTACGCTCTAACCTGCCCGCCGGCGTGTCTACCTTCGCCGATTTACCCGCCGCCAGAATGTACACCGTCGCCACCGAAATTCCAACGGGGGGCTTGCACATCTTTGGCGAAGACCCCACCGATAACCTGCTGAACGCCATGCTGGCCAGCGCCGCCATCCCGCCCCTGCATCCCACCTTTGAAATAGCCGGCCGGCAGTTTATTGACGGCGCGTTTTCGGCCAAACTCCCGCTGCGGGTGGCTATCGAAAAGGGAGCAAAGCAGATTTACGCCCTGCACGTATACCAAAATCCGGTTTGCAGCAATTATCAAGACACAATTTCTGTCACGCAATGGGCCATCAGCAAGCTGTTAAACGACCAGGACCAACTGGAATTACAAATGGCCCGCCAAAAACTGGGTAAAAATTTGCGCTATATTCAACTTGAATCAGATTTAAATCTGTCCTCATTCGATTTTAGCAACGCCGACGCCCTGATTGAGCAAGGCCATCTTTTGACCAAAGCCTGTTTGAACGGGCTGACGCCTTCGTATGCCGACCAGCTTAATCAAAACTGGGAGGCGTTCAAATCGCAGTGCGCCACTATTTCGCGCCGGTTAAACTCTCTCAAAGCGCAACTTTTTCGCGCCGGCCACATTAATTCGCCGCCGCATTAGTTTATCTGCAGGGGCACAACGCATCGTGTCCCTGCTACAAACCTCTCCCGCAGGCCATCAAAGTATATTATCAGGACTTACGCAGTTGCGGTAAATCACGGTATTCTACCCCCTCCCCGCTTCGCGTCCCCCAAATTTGGGGGAGTACCCCATACGGGGCACAGGTGGGAACAAAAAGGGGTGCGCGAGGGGGCTTCGCCCCCCTCGCTCTCTCTCACTCCCCCCTTCCCAATGGGAAGGGAGGATGGGGAATATCCGCAATTTCAGACTTTTGGCCTCAATTTGAACATCTCCAGTTTTGTCAAATCCTCAACCGCGCAGGTAAGTTATTTATGCACGCACTTCCGTAAACTGATGTCTATTTTACCGATATGGTTAACCAACCAATCACCCAATTCCTCTTTTACCTTCAAAGACAGGGCCACGGTGGGGCCGTGCGCGTGATATTCTTCATACAATTTATCGAAGGTCTTTACAAACCGCGCATGAGCAGTTTTGTTGGCGGTGGCTAACGGGCAGTGATATTTTTCCATGCACTCTTCTTCATACCCAAAGTGCATGCCAACATACTCGCCCAGGTCGTTAAGCGTCTTCTCAATTTGAGTTTTGCCTTGCCCGTGAGAAAAGGCTTCCAGTAATTCATTGATGTATTTAAACAAGACTTTATGATGTTCGTCAACGGTTGGCTCGCCGGAAGCGAACCGTTCTTCATCCCATACAAAGCGCGTTTTTATTGCGCCTGGTTGAGGCCCGGTTGAGCGGGGTTTGGCCGCCGGGGCGGCAGCCTTTCGGGTTGGACGGGGCGATTTGGGTTTGGGGGTCGCTTTGACCGGAGCCGGAGCAGGTTTGGGCGCAACCTTGCGCGTCGGGGCGGCAACTCTTTTGGGGGTCGATTTGGCAACCGCCGGGCGCGATGCCCGGCCGGGTGTTTTGGGCGCGGGTTTGGCGGGCGACGGCGAAGCGGCGGGAGCTTCCGCGTCTTCCACCTTGAAATAGACTATCGATTGCTGCATCCGGTCAGACAACTCCTGCAACGCTTGCGCCGAGGCGGAAATTTCTTCCATCTGGGCCGTCACCTCTTCGGTAGCGGCGCTCACCTCTTGCACAGCAGCGCTGGTTTCCTGGCTGATACCGGCCACATCGGCGATGGCCTCCGCCACTTCTGCGGCGCTGGCGGCCATCTCTTCGGTGGCGGCGGTATTTTCTTCCACTACCGCCGAAACAGATTCCATAGAGCCGGTCATCTCGTTTGAAACCAGGGTCATCTGGTATGAGGCCGAAGAAATAGCCTGC
>JAJRUC010000415.1 GCA_024278015.1 Chloroflexota bacterium | reverse complement strand
TTGAGCAAGGGGGGCAGTTGCGGATAGCGGCGCAATATCTCGCCGACGGGCCGGCCGATGGCGGCTTCGGGGGTCAGGGCCAGCATGTCGGCGGCGGCCTTGTTAAAGACGGTGATGTTACGGTTTTCGTCGATACCAATCAGGCCGGAGTTCATATTTTCGATGATGTTCTGGTTAAAGGCCCGCAACATTTCTACTTGCTGAATGCGCTGGGCCAATTCCTGATAAAGTTGCGCGTTTTCGATGGCGGTGGCTGCCGGGGCGGTCAACGATTGCAGCCGTTCCACATCTTCCGGGCCGAAACTGCCCGTGTTCTTGTTGATGGCTTCGATGGCTCCAATCAAACGGCCTTTGGTGAGCAGGGGCACGCACAAAATGGAATGGGTCACAAAGCCGCTGTCTTTGTCAAATTCTTCGTAAAAACGGGGGTCCCGGCTGACATCATCAACAATCAGCACCTCGCCGGCCTGGGCCACCCAGCCGATAATGCCCTTGCCCAGGGGGATGCGTTTGTTCAAAACCCGGTCTGCGCCCACCCCGGATGCAGCGGCGAACCACACCTCGCCCGCTTCATCGTGGCGCAGCGCCACCGAGGTGGCGGTTACGTTGAGCATGGCGGTGACCAAATCGGTAATCAGGGTCAGGGTGTGCTGAAAATCGAGCGAGGCAGAGATTGACAGCGAGATTTTGTTTAAAGCGACCAGTTCGCTGACGGTGTTGTTCAGTTTGTCGTACAGGCGGGCGTTTTCAATGGCTACGGCCAGTTGGTCGGTCAGGGTTTCCAGGGCGGCCACCAGCGACGGGGAAAACGCATCGAGATGGATGCTTTCCAGGGCCAGAGCGCCCAAAACCTTAACCCCCAGTTTTATGGGCAGAGCCACAATGGCCCGCACGTTGACGTTTTCGGCGGTGGAGATAAACCGGCTATCGGCTTTGGCATCATTCATGACCAGCGTTTCTCTGTGCTGAACAGCCCAACTGACGAATGGAATCTGGCTGAAGGAAACGGTTTTCGGCGGCAAAGACCGGCTGTCGGCAGCGATGAAGGCCCCCTGAAACAGCTCCTGCCGCCCGGCGTGGGTGTGATAAATGCCCACGCTGTACAGTTTGAAGATGCGGTGGATGGCGTGGCTGATGGTGGTGAGCATTAAATTTGAGTTGAGGATGGAGGTAGCCGCCCGGCTGACTTCGTTGATGAGGTTCAGGTAAGTGGTGCGTTCAATCTGGTTTTGGTGAATCAGGGCGCTTTCAAGGGCGAAGGCCAGTTGTCGGGCGATGATTTGCTGCCGGGGTATGTCTTCGGCGGCAAAGGCGCTGCGATGCACGCTGCCCAGCAGCAGCGTGCCGGTAGCCTGGAGTTTGGGCAACGTCAGCGGAAAAATAACCGCGCTGCGACAAACATCTATTAAATAAGAGGCCCGATACCAGCGCGGGTCTTGGGTGGTATCGGGTACAACGGCCGGTTTTTTAACGCGCAGGATATGCCCTTCCAGGCCCCGGTTAAGCAATTTTTGAGCGAAACGTCGCCCGGCGGGGCCGGTCAGTTCATCCTGGCTGGGCAATGACGACCGAAAATAGAAGGTGCCGTCCGGCAAGCGCAACAAAACAGAGCCGAAATCGGCCCCCAAACGGGGCAAAAAAGCCAGAATAGCTTCAATCAAGGCGTCGAAATCAACATAATTGAAGAATGACTGTTGTATTTCAAAAAAATCTTCAAGACTTAAAGAGCGCATGTGATGATAGTTTACCACATTATCCCACAAAATGTGTGGGAAAGTGTGGGATAATGAGGGATAATTTACTTCAGAATATAAAAAGTGGCCCGTTTTTCGCCGATGCGCAACAGAATGTCCCGGTTTACCAGGCCGGCCAGGTCCCGGCGCAAGGTTTCCGGGCTGACATCGGGGCACAAGGTTTGATAATCGGCATTGGTGATGCGGCTATGCCGGGCCAGATACGACAGGGCTGCAATTTGACGCTCGTTCAGGCCCATTTCCAGCCGGCGGCGCATCGCGTCGGGCGATTGGCCGCTTGCGGCCTGAAGCCGGTTGTACAAGGTTAATTTGAAGCCGGCGGGCGTTTCTTCAAATTCCGGGGCCGGCAACCGGTTTTCGGCCAAACTGCGAACAATGCGGTCTATGCCGTAGCCCAGTCGTTCAATAAACCCCATATCAAATAACACTTGCACAATGGCGGCGTTGCGGCTGAATCGTTCCTGCAAAATATTGTCTACGGTGATGTGCCCCGGCAAGCGTCCGGGGCTGTAACATTCCAGCCGATTGGCAAACAGCAGCAGCCGAATCTGGTCGCCGCGAATGCTGTAATCCCGGTGGGCCAGGGCGTTGACAATCACTTCTCTGACGGCGGTGAGGGGATACAGGTATTTTTCGTCCCGTTGCAAAGCGTCAATATGCACATCTTTGCTGATATTTTCCAGCACAAAGGCTTCGGCCCGGCGGGCTTGCTCCGGCAACGCGCCTTTGATGTCGGCCCTGGAAAAAGCATCGGTCATATACATGCCGGTGTATCGGGCCACGGTAATTTCTGCCTGGGGCAGCCATTTTTGCGGCTCTTTGCCGAAAAGGAGCAGCCCGGCGTGGGTGGGGCGCAGGGCGCCGTCCGGGTCGCGCTTCAGGCAGCCCCGTTTAAGCAGGGCCTCCGCCGGCGAAAGGTGGCGCAAGCCTTCTACCCGACGGGCGTAGGCGGCCATTGCCTCCGGGCGCAGGTCGTCAAGGCCGGCTTCGGGTAGCAATGCGGTCTCGAAAGGGGCTTCGCCCCGGGCAAAGACCAGCCGGCGCAAAGCCGCCCCGCCCAGCGGCTTCAGCGATTCATCTTCCCAAATCAGGTAACGGCCTTCGTAGTGATAAACGTGGGGCAGGTCCGGGGGAATGGTCATCCACAAACAGGGGTGTTGATTGTGGTGCTTCAGGGTGGGCGCGGGTACGATGAGGGGCGGGTCAATTTCCAGCGCGATGCGCATGAGCCGGTCCGGCAAGGTTTTTGGCCGGAACGATTTTTGGGGTTTGCCGGTTTTGGTGATACCCAGCACAATGGCCCCGCCGTTGTTGTTTGCCAGCCCTACCAGCGCGTGGGCAATGCGCCGGTCGCTGCTGTCGGCGGACAGGAAGGCGATGTGGCTTGTTGATTCAAAAAGGCGGGTTTTTTCTGAATTAGACATAACAAGCGAGACAAAAAAGGGCTGTCGAAAAAGACAGCCCCCGGTCATTTGGTTTACGCGCAAATAAACCGGCTAATAAAGCCGTTTGCTGATTTTCCATTGCCCGCTGGTGAACACCAGTTCAAAGCGAAGGGGGCCGGTGACGTATGTTTCGTTATCCAGGGGCATAGAGATGTTAATTTGCACCTGGGCGGTAATGGCTTGCGGCCCGGCCAGTGTTTGCGTGGCCGAAACCTGTTCTTCTTGCGGAAAGTAGTCCAGTTGGGTGACGGCCAATTTTGGAACCGCGCTTTGCCCCGGAAAACCAAAATAACCAAAGTCGCCGGCCGCAAATCTTTGGGCGGCCTCGCTGTCGGGGGCCAAAAAGTCTTCGGCCTTCCAGCCGCGCGTGCGGTCAGCATCAATGGCCTGATAGAAAGCCAGCAAGATTTTTTCCGGGAAGGGAGACCCGTAAATATTTTGCGGCGGTCTGGTGCCAAAGTCGATGGTCGATTTGATGGGCGCGTTGAGGCTCAGGCTGTTGGCCTGAAAGAACGATTTATCGCTGTCTGTGCCGGCCAGTTGGTACACATTTTTGATGGCAAGCTGGCTGCGTTCGAAGGGACCGCGGTCCAAAACCGTTACCTGACGCGAACTTTCATCGTAGGTGATGCCGCCGGTTCCGGCAAAAGAGCCAATCAGCCGATAGCGGGGTACGGCGTTGGTGGGGTTTTCCCAATCCGGGGTGTTTTGCTGAAATTTGAAGACGGTCAGCCGCTGGGTTGAGCCATAGCCGAAGAAGAATAATTCCTTGATGGGCGCGTCGGAGGCGGCGCCGAAATTGGCGACGGCCTCGTATTGCTCAACCCGCACGCCGGTTTCGCCCAGATAATCGCTGTCCGGCGGCGAGAGCAGGTACGGAAAGAGGATGGCCGGGCTGCCCCGGTCGTTGT
>JAJRUC010000414.1 GCA_024278015.1 Chloroflexota bacterium | reverse complement strand
TTTTCCGCCGCGTGGCGATGAAATCCCCAATTTGTTCCAACTGCGCCACCCCGAGCGCCGCTTGCAGATTGGTCATCCGGTAATTGAAACCGATTTCGGTGTGCCAGTAGGGGCTATCGGGCTGGCGAGCGTGATTCTGCAAAAAGAAACACCGCTCCCGCAACGCCGCATCATCCGTCACCACCACCCCGCCCTCGCCGGTGGTGATGATTTTGTTGCCCATGAAACTGAAGATGGCGGCATCCGCCAGCGAACCGGCGGGTTTGCCCCGATATTTCGCGCCGTGGGCTTCGGCGGCATCTTCAATGACGATGAGCTTGTGCCGCCGCGCAATGGCGTTGATGGCGTCCATGTCGGCGGGATGCCCGTACAGATGAACGGGGATGATGGCTTTGGTGCGCGGGGTGATGGCAGCTTCGATTTTCACCGGGTCAATATTCCACGTTTCCGGCTCGGAATCGACGAAAACGGGGGTCGCGCCGGTGTACGCCACCGCATTCGCCGTGGCAACAAAGGTCAGACCGGGGACAATCACTTCATCCCCTGCGCCGATATTGAGCGCCGCCAGCACCAGATGCAGCGCAATTGTGCCGTTGAAAGTTGCCACGCCGTATTTCACGCCGCAAAATTCGGCGAAATTCTGCTCAAACAGATTCACATATTTCCCTTTGGATGAAACCCAGCCGGAACGGATGCAATCGGAAACAAGTTCCAGTTCGCGCACGCCGATTTTCGGTTCAGCCACAGGAATGGTTCTTTTGGAGATTGGAGATTGGTCATTGGTCATTTTTCCACCTGTTGCAATTCATTTTGTACTCCCTCCCTGTCCCTAAAAGAGGACGGGACATCCCCCTCCCTTGCAGGGACGCGAAGCGGTTTCTTCATCAGGGGGGAGGGTAGACTGTTCGCCACTATTCACGGCACCACAATGGTTATCAGATACAAAAAGTCATCGGGACTGCCGTCCGCGCGGGCGAGCCGCGCCCCGTCATCCTGCCGGTACAGCCCCACCACCAATGGATAATCGCCGGGCGGCGCATCGGCGGGGAGCTGCAACCCGTACCCCTGTGGCACACCCGTATTCTGCAACAACCGGTCCTGCTGTGCCGCCAGCGCGCCGTCCACGCCGATTAAATGGACAAACCCCACCACCGGCGCGTCCGGCGTGCCGGCAGATTGCCAGCGCAACCGCACGCCGAGCACATCGCCCGGGGAAACTATCTGCGCGGTGATGGCGAATGTTTCCAGCGCGATGCCGCCATCGAACGACACATTCACCGGAACGGCAAGTAAATTGGCGGGGAAAGCGGCATACCGGCTGAGCCGTCCACCGCCATTGAGCCACGTTTCAGCCAACGGAAATTCCTGCGCCGCCAAGCGTACCGCCGCCGGATGGGGCGGGTCGCTCGCCCTGCGCCGCCGTTCATACAGCCGGATGATGCCTCTCACGGGGAGCGGCGCGTCATTGACGGACGCATCCGCCGGAACAATGGTCATGGGCGCGGGGGTGCGGACATTCCCCACCCACCACGTTTCAAACGCCGGCGGGTCGTCGTCGGGCGGCAGCGACACCCACACCGTATCGTCGGGCGCGGCGGACGCCAGCGCAGCGCGCACGGCGGTATCGGCGGGGACGTCGGTGCGGGCGGAAAAATGCGCCGCACCGAGCAGAAATTGCCCGGTGAGCCACACCGTCAGCACGCCCACCAGCCACAGGGGGATGGTTTTTTCGCCGCGCCAGCCCCACCATAAATTCCCCGCCACCACTGCCCCCAAAATAGCGGGGGGCAAAAAAAGATAGAGCCGCACCGGCAAAAGGTCATCGGCGGATGCCAGCCAAACGGGCATGGGGGGCGAATCGCCATTGAACTTCCGGGCAATCCCCAACGCGCCGAAAACCAGGGTGAGCCACAGCACCGCGCGGGGCGACATGCCGCGCCGCATCGCCGCCCAAGCCAGCAAGCCGGTGACAATTGCCGGCAGCAGGCTGTTGGTCAGTAGCCCCAAATGCAGGGGATTCAATCCCGGCAGCCGTTGCCCCAGCCACATCAGCGGCGCAAAAACCCACGCCAGCGTCGAATCGGCGGGGATGCCGTATGCCGCCAGGCGTCCGGCGGCGGCAAGAATGCGCAACTCCCCCGCCGATTCTGCCATACCGGAAAACGCCAGCAACGATGCCGCCCAGAAGGTCAATCCCGCCCAAAGGGGGAAGTTCGGTAACGGCATTACGGGGCGGCTATTCGGTTGCGGGGTGGATTGGTCATTGGTCATTGACAATTCATCATTCATCATTTACTACCACTGCGCCCAACTCAAAAAAATCATCCAGCGGCATGTGATTTTCGCCGTACCGCACCCGCAACCGCGCGCCGGTGGCGGGCAGGTACAGCCCCGTCACCACCGAATAATCGCCGGCGGGCAGGCCGGCGGGCAGCGGAATTTCCACCCGGTCAGCAATGTATTCGCCCACGGCCCAGGCCGTGGTGGGCCGCTTGCCGTCGGCGGGGATGCCATCGTGCTGGGCCACCACCTGCCCGGAAGCATCCAGCACATGCACAAAGACCGAATAGACCTCGCGCATATCGCCGCGCCCCTGCCAGTAAAGCGTCAGCGGCAGACTATCCGCATCGACAGGCAGGCCGGCCGGCATTTCAAAGCCGACCAGAGCCAGTTTATCATCAAAATTGACATCGACCAACTTTCCGGCGATGGGCGGCGGGTCAAAGAGGCGATTTTCTTGCGGCTGCACAATCGGCCCGCCCAGCGAAAAGCTCTCTCCGGCGGGCAGAATCCAGCGCCGGGCGGGCAGGGCCGCGCCGTCGGGCCGCAGCCAGCGCACCCGCACCGAAAGCGCCCCGTCGCCGGTGGGAGCTTCGGCGGGAA
>JAJRUC010000413.1 GCA_024278015.1 Chloroflexota bacterium | reverse complement strand
CGTCTCCAAATACGCCCGCGAGGCCGCCGAATTTGTCAATCTGTATTCCAAATGGCGGGGCGTCAATCGCTGGCCCGCGCTGGTGATGGTCCTTGACCTGCTGCGCGAGCGGGCCGAGGTTCGGGCGCGGGGAGTGTCCATTCCGCGCGCCCCCCGCCTGCGGGAATTTATCGCCACCGACGCCTTTCCCAAAAGCAACGACGGCCTGCAAGCCTTTATGGCCCAGTACCCCAACGACCCGGAACTGGGCCGGGCCTGGGCCTGGACCACCGCCGTCAACGACACCATCGCCGATATGGTACACGGCGTGCCTCCCTTTCCATATATGAAAGAAAGTTTGCAAAAGATGCAGGGCGTGGCCGATGCGATTGTCGTTTCGGCCACGCCGGTGGACGCTCTGCGCCGCGAGTGGGCCGAACACAACATTGCCCAATACGTGCGCCTGATTGCCGGACAGGAAATGGGCAAGAAGGCCGTTCATCTGCAACTGGCCGCCAAAGGCAAATACCCGCCGGAGCGCATTTTGATGATGGGCGACGCTCCCGGCGATATGCGGGCCGCGCGGGCCGTCGGCGCCCTCTTTTATCCCGTCAACCCCGGCCACGAAGAGGAAAGTTGGCAGCGTTTTTACGAAGAGGCCTTCGATAAATTCATCGCCGGAGAGTACGCGGGCGGCTACGAAGCGGGCCTGATTACCAAATTTGAAAAGCTGTTGCCGGATGTTCCGCCCTGGAAAAAGCAAGCCGGCTCACGGTGATGCGGGGCGTTTTGGGGTATCGTACAAAAATAACAGGTTTGCCCTCCCCCTGCCCCCTGATGAAGAAACCGCTTCGCGTCCTTTTGAGGGAGGGGGGAACATCTCCTCCCCCTTGCAGGGGGAGGCAGGGAGGGGGTTAAGCCTGCATAATTGCATCTCTATTTAATTTCCGGCTTGTCCGGGCAAGGAGTTTGAAGATGACAAAGAAAGCTGATATTGGCATGCTGGGCCTGGCCGTAATGGGCCGCAGTCTGGCGCTGAACATTAACGACCACGGCTACTTGCCGGCCGTGTACAGCATCGACCCGGCGGAAGTGGACCGCTTTATGGAGGCCGAAGGCCGCGCCCGGAACATCACCGGCACGAAAGAGCTGGCCGATTTTGTGGCCGCGCTGAAACGCCCGCGCCGCATCTGGATGATGATTCGGGCGGGCAGTCCGGTGGATGAGATGATTGAGAAGCTTGTGCCCCTGCTGGACAAGGGGGACATCATCATCGACGGCGGCAATTCCAACTACCACGATACTATTCGGCGGGTCGCGCTGCTGGAATCGAAGGGCTTGCGTTTTGTCGGCACGGGCGTTTCCGGCGGCGAAGAGGGCGCGCGCCACGGCCCGGCCCTGATGCCCGGCGGCTCGTCCGCAGCGTGGCCGCACCTTGAATCTGTCTTCAGCGATATTGCCGCCAAACTGAAGGACGGCACGCCGTGCAGCGATTGGGTGGGCCAAAGCGGAGCGGGCCATTACGTAAAAATGGTCCACAACGGCATTGAATACAGCGACATGCAAATGATCGCCGAAGCTTATGCCATGATGAAACACTTGCTGGGCATGTCGCCCGCCGACATGCAGCCCGTGTTCAAGGCGTGGAACGAGGGCGAACTGAACAGCTACCTCATCGAAATTACCGCCGACATTATGGGCCATGTAGACGAGGAAACCGGCCAACCGCTGGTGGAAATGATTCTGGACACCGCCGGGCAAAAAGGGACCGGCAAATGGACCAGCCAAAGCGCCCTCGATGTCGGCGCGCCGGCCCCCACCATCGCCGAAGCGGTCTTTGCCCGGTTCATGTCGGCGGTAAAAGAGGAGCGGGTGGCCGCCGCCCAGGTTCTCTCCGGGCCGGACATCACTTTCAGCGGCGACAAAGCGGCCATGGTTGAGGACATTCGGCAAGCGTTGTTCGCCAGCAAAATTTGCTCTTACGCCCAGGGCTTTCAACTGTTGCGCTACGCTGCCGGCGAATACAACTGGAATTTAAACTACGGGGCCATCGCCGGCATCTGGCGGGGGGGCTGCATCATCCGGGCCGGATTTTTGTACAACATCAAGGAAGCCTTCGATGAAAACGCCGACCTGCCCAACCTGCTGCTGCATCCCTTTTTCAAGGAAGCGGTGGAACGCAGTCAAGCCGCATGGCGACGGGTAGTGGCCGCCGCCGTGACGCGCGGCGTACCCGCGCCCAGCATGAGCAGCGCCCTGGCCTACTTCGACAGCTATCGCAGCGACCGTCTGCCGGCCAATGTGCTGCAAGCCCAGCGAGACTATTTTGGGGCGCACACCTATGAGCGCATCGACCAGCCGCGCGGCCGGTTCTTCCACACCAATTGGACGGGCCACGGCGGCAATGTTTCGGCCACCACGTACACGGCCTGACCCCCATTTCAGACTGGAGGCAGGATGAACACTCCAAAAAACGTCATCGTCGCCCAAAGCGGCGGCCCCACCCCGGTTATCAACGCCTCGTTGCGGGGCGTGGTAGAAATGTGCAAAGCCTGTCCCAACACCTTCGGCGCGGTGTACGCCGGGTTTCACGGCATTGAAGGCGTGCTGAAGGAAGAATTGCTGAACCTGTCGGCCCAGCCCGCAGAGGAAATCGCCCTGCTCAGCGCCACCCCGGCGGCGGGGGCCATCGGCACCTGCCGCTACAAGCTCAAATCGGGCCGGCAAGAGGATTTTGAACGCCTCATCGACGTTTTCAAGGCGCACAACATCGGCTACTTTTTGTACAACGGCGGCAACGACAGCATGGACACCGCCCACAAGGTCGCCCAGTTGGCCGCCGAGCGGGGGCTGGAGCTGACAGCCGTGGGCGTGCCCAAGACCATTGACAACGACGTGGGCGGCGGCCTGACGGAGTCCGGCGGGTTCGCGCT
>JAJRUC010000412.1 GCA_024278015.1 Chloroflexota bacterium | reverse complement strand
GCGCCAGTTTTTGGTGGCCTACAATGTGTATCTCACCACCGCCAATGTGGAAATCGCCCAAAAAATTGCCAAATCGGTGCGCCATTCCGGCGGCGGGTTGCTGTTTGTAAAGGCAATGGGCCTGATAGTGGACGGCAAGGCCCAGGTCAGCATGAACCTGACCGATTTTACCCGCACGCCCATCTTCCGGATAGTGGAACTGATTCGCCGCGAAGCCGCCCGCTACGGCGTGGGCATCGAATCAAGCGAATTAATCGGCATGATTCCCCAGCAAGCGCTGGTTGATGCTGCGGTGTGGTATTTGCAACTTGACGCCTTTGCCCCCGACCAAATTCTGGAAAACCGGCTGGCCGGTGAATAGCCGGTAAACAGTTTCGTTGAACGGTTGGCTAATGGCTCATCAGGCAGGGGCGCGCTGCAGCGTGTCCCTGCCGGGCAACCACAACGGTTATGAAAAAAATTGAAGCGCGCTTTCCATGCTGGTCGGCGCGTTTTTTCATTTGACGTTTCTCCGCTTCTGCCTACACTTTCTATCATCAATTTAGCCCCTGTAATCCATCTTACGGCATCAAACAGTAATGGCGGATATACTGCCATCATCGTCAAAATTTGTATTCCCCGGAGGAACCAATGGATTATCCCATGCATCCCGATTTGAAAATCGGCAATCAATTCCCTGATTTTACCCTGCCCGACCACACCGGCGAACCGCGCCGGCTATCCAGATTGCTGCGCGGGTTTCCGGGCGTACTCAGCTTCAGCCGGGGCTACTATTGCCCCAAAGACCGCCGCCAACTGACCAATTATATCACCCATCTCCAGCCGGAATTTCGGGTGAATTACTGCAAAATGCTCACCGTTTCGGTGGATGACCGTATGAACGCCAACGAAATGCGCGACGCGCTCGGCGCGGACTGGCCCTTCCTGCTTGACACCGACCGCCAATTGCTGCGCGACCTGGAAATGACCGATACCACCGACCCCGTCCACGGCGAGGTCTATATTCCGTACACTTTCATTTTGGACAAAGACCGCACTATCCACAAGATTTACAATGGCTGGTGGTTTTGGGCCGCCCCACAGTGGAAGAGATTCGTATGGATTTGCGGACGGTGATGAGCCGCCACCCGGACTGGGTTTATCATCGAAAGTGAGCCGCCATGCCACCCACTACAAATGCCCCGCAACAAAATTTTCCGCCGCCGTTGATACGGATATTTGAGACCCCCGCCGCACTTGGGCGCGCCGCCGCGCGAGACATCATCGCCTGCGCCGCCGCAGCCATCACCCGGCGGGGAAAATTCACCGTCGCCGTTTCGGGCGGCTCGTTGCCGACGCTGGTTTTCCCCGCGCTTGTCGCCGCCGCGCCGCGCCGGCACTGGGCGGCCTGGCGCGTTTTTTGGGCCGACGAGCGGATGCTCCCTCCCACCCACCCCGACAGCAATTTCCGGTTGGCGCGGGAAACCCTGCTTAACCGCGTGCCCATTCCACCGGAGCAAATTTTTGCGGTTGACACCACCCTGCCCGCCGCGCAAACCGCCGCAAAATACCAAACCGTCGTCGAAACCGAGGTGGGTTGTCCCCCCCGCTTTGACCTGATTTTGCTGGGTATGGGGCCGGACGGGCACACCGCCTCGCTTTTTCCGGGACACCCCCTGCTATCCGAAACCACCCGTTTCGTCGCGCCGGTGTTCGATTCGCCCAAACCGCCGCCGGAGCGGGTAACGCTCACCCTGCCCGCGCTGAACGCCGCGCGCCGCGTTTTCTTCATCGTCACCGGCCCGGCCAAAGCCGGCGCCCTGGCTGCCGTCTTCGGCGCACAACCGCCCCCGGCAGGCAGGGTGCGGCCCGCCGGGGAGCAGGCAGCCTGGTTTGTTGACCGGGCCGCCGCTGAAAAAATGTCCTTTGCCGGATAAAAACCGGAAACTGTAAACTCGAAACCCGAAACATATTTTCATGGGAGGATGTATGCCAACTGCCGCAAAAACCCAAAACCAGCCGGTCACTATTGTAATTTTCGGCGCGTCGGGCGATTTAACCCGCCGCAAATTAATCCCGTCGCTGTACCACAATTTTCAAAAAAAACGCCTGCCGCCGGAAACAAAAATCGTCGGCTTTGCCCGGCGAAATTTGGACAATGCCGCCTTTCGGAAACACCTGCGCGACGGGGTGATGACCTTCAGCAAAACTTTCAATCAGACTGATTGGGATACGTTTGCCCCGCGCCTCACCTATTTTAAGGGCGATTTGGATACGGCGGAAGATTATCGCCATTTGCGGGAATACCTGCGAGCGACAGAGAACGGCCCGACGAATCGGCTGTATTATCTGGCGACCGCCCCCCGATTTTACGCGCCCGCCGCCCGGCACCTTGGGGCGGCAGGCATGGCCGACCAAACGCGCGGCTGGCGAAACCTCATTGTAGAAAAACCGTTCGGGCGCGATTTGGCCTCGGCGCAAAAGCTGAACCAGGCCTTGCACCAGGTTTTTCACGAAAGCCAACTTTACCGCATCGACCATTATCTGGGCAAGGAAACCGCGCAAAATATCCTGTTTTTGCGCTTCGCCAATACCATTTTCGAGCCGGTATGGAACCGGCGATACGTTGACCATGTGCAAATCACCGTCGCCGAAAATGTGGACGTGGGGCATCGCGGCGGATACTATGATACGGCGGGCGTGCTGCGCGATATGTTCCAGAACCATCTGCTGCAATTGCTGTCGCTGATTGCAATGGAGCCGCCCGCGTCGCTGGATGCGGATGCGGTGCGCAACGAAAAAGTGAAGCTGCTGCAAGCCATCCGGCCCATCCCCCTGAACGATACCGTGCGGGCGCAATACAACGGCTATCGCGCCGCGCCGGACGTGGCGGAAGATTCGCAAACGCCCACCTATGCCGCGCTCAAACTGTTCATCGACAATTGGCGCTGGAAGGGCGTGCCCTTTTACCTGCGGTCGGGCAAGGCGCTGGCGGCCAAAACATCAGAAATCGCCATCCATTTCCAGTCGCCACCCGATATTATGTTCAATTTATCGCAGGATAAATGTTTTACGCCCAACACGCTTTCTATCTGCATCCAGCCGGATGAGGGCATTCATCTGAAATTTGAGACGAAAGTCCCCGATTCGGTGCGGGAGTCGCGCTCGGTGGATATGGAGTTTCATTACAGCGATTCTTTCACCGACACCGTGATGCCCGACGCATACGAGCGATTGCTGCTGGACGCGCTGAAGGCGGACGCGTCGCTGTTCGCCCGCAGCGACGGTATCCGGCGGGCGTGGGAGTTGATTGACCCCATCATTTCCGGCCGGGAAACCTCGGCGGATGCGCCGCCATTGGCGCAGTACGCGCCCGGCAGTTGGGGCCCATCGGAAGCGGGTGAATTACTGGCGCGGATGGGGCACACGTGGCGGCTTGGCTGCGGCGGACATTGATCTATTTTAAAGAGGTGCAAAAATGACATTTCAATACTGGTACATGTTCCCCGTTTCAATACTCGTGGCAACCGTCGCGATGGCGTCGGGCGTGGGCGGGGCCACATTTTTTGCACCCATCTTCATTCTGGGGCTGCGCCTCTCGCCCGAAGTGGCTATCGGTACGGGGCTGATTACGGAGGTTTTCGGCTTTGCCAGCGGGCTGTACGCCTACGCCCGCAAAAAACTGATTGACTATACGTTGGGGCTGAACCTGCTGATAGTCACCGTTCCGCTGGCGCTGGTGGGCACATGGGTCGCCGGTTCAATTGAGCCGGATTATCTGAAAATTATTTTGGGCGTGGGCCTGTTCGCCATCGCCGTCAGCTTTTTGCGCGCCCCCGACCACACGGATGTGGCGCACATGGACGCATTAATTGTGGAAAAATACGGCGGCGAAAACGCCGAAACCACCCTCACCACCGCCGGCGGCGAGGAAATCCGCTACACGGTGTGTAACAGAAATGAGGGGCGGCTCATCAGCGGGGTGGGCGGGTTGTTTGTGGGCATGATTTCCACCGGGCTGGGAGAATTGAACACCTATTTTCTACTGCAACGGTGTCGTGTGCCGAGCCGCGTCTCGGTGGCAACGAGCGTGTTTGTGGTGGCTATCACCGCGCTGGTTGCCGCCGGCGGGCATTTGGTGCAATTTTTTCAACTGGGCGGCAACACGCTCAATACGGTTTTAAATTTGGTGATTTTCACCGTGCCGGGCGTCATCATCGGCGGACAGTTGGGGTCGCTGGTCTCCAGCCGCATCCCCCAGAAGGTGATGGAACGCAGTCTGGGCGTGCTGTTCGTGCTGGTGGCGGCGGTTACGCTGGGGGAAGTATTGCTATAAAATTCGGATGCGTCACCATTTCACCGTTTTAATCTGATTTTGGCTCTTTGGGATTTCAGGGGGTCTGTCATTGCGAGCAGAGCGAGCGAAGCGAAGCAATCCCCGATTGCAAAGCGATTGCTTCGGCGCAAAAAACGCGCCTCGCAATGACACCTTCTGATAGTTTATGACGATGTCAGGTATATCAAAACAAAACAAAAATAGTCCACAGACACACATTTACCCCATCGAACAACATTTTTCTGTAAGCCGGCTCACCATACGCAAACCCAACGCCCAAACTGACGGGAAATTGTCGGCTTTGCACCAACATAACATTGCAAAACCGTGCTATAATGGTTGTAGATTCAGCATTCAGCATTCAGCTTTCACATTTGCCATGCGCCGATTGATTTTTGTGCTTGCCATCCTCATATTGGCGACAATCCTCGCCGTGTACCGTTGGTTGCTGGTGGATTTACCCCACCCCGACCAACTCTATCGCCGCGCGTCCGCGCCGTCCACCAGTATTTTCGACCGGAACGGGGTGCTGCTCTACCAAATCAACGACCCGCATCAGGGCTACCACACCCCGTTGGCGCTTGATGACAT